>JALYMD010000034.1 GCA_030773875.1 Chloroflexota bacterium
TCCCTGCCCCAATGACGATAGCCCTGACGTGCTGTAGGAACTGTCGAAAGTGCCAGTCTTGCAGGCCGCGGTCTTCCCGGCTTGCGGCGTCAAAGAACTCGGCGGCGAGGTCGAAGGCGGATCCGTAGACCTCAGGGGCGAGGTGGGCAACGCTGCCGCGACCGTCGCCAGCTCCCCATGCCCCATAAGACTCGTCATCGTGTCGGGCGCGCTGGTCGGCGTCGGCGAGAATGGCGGTGAGGGTGCGACAGGTGGGGCAGTCGGGATGTGATGCCGGAGCCCCGGTAGACAAAACGTCGGTTCGTGCTAGGCTTGTCATCGGAACCAAAACTCCTTTGACGACGCTTTGGGGGAACGGTTGTGGTAGGCCAACCCCCGGGGCGTCGTCCCTTTTTGGGCTAGGCGACCGACACCCGGCCGCCATGCTGCCGTCCGGCGGCGCGCTTCGCCGCGACACGTTCTCGGATGCTCGCGAGATCCGTCACGGGCCAAACCCTTGTCGACCGTGGAGCAATGCGAGCCGCCCGTGGCACGAGTCCCGTTTGCTCCCAGAGTCGAACGGTGGATTCGCAGACCCCCAGCTCTGCCGCTAACCGCCCGACCCCAACGAAGTCCTCCTCCGTGGTGAAGGCCCCTTCGCTCACTGGCGTGCTCCTTGCCTATCCGCGCCCTGCCCCGCCGGGTATTAACGACACTATCGTAACAGTAGATGGACTCAACTGCAAGACAACGCTAGGCAGTTCTCGTGTTTAGGTGAGTGGACGTTAGGTGGTACCACCTAACGTCCATCATTATCGACAGTCGGTGTCTTGTTGCGGCGCTGGAGAAAGTCAAGCCAGGCGTTCGCGGCCTGGGTCGCTTCCTGGGTCCAGGCTTCTCCCTGTTGCTTGGCTCGCCGCTGGCGTCGTTGGGTTCGCTTTTGGACAGCGCTCCGGCTGTTGGAGCGGTCATTCTCCCCACCTGTGATCTCTTCAGCGGTCAGATCGGTGTGCTTGCGAAGCAGGAACGTGCTGATCGCCTTCTCTGCATTGACGGGGCGGGTGCGTTGTTGGTGTCCGAGGATTTCTTGCTGTGCCTCAGAAACAAAGGTCAGGAATTCTTGGCGGAGGTGGCGCACGGGGGTGTCTGATAGCCGAATGACGATCTCCCCGGGTCTCAGAGCCATCGTGACGGGATCGGCATCAGGGTTGATGGCGGTCTCGGCGTTGACCAGGACTTCAATGGGGATGGGGGAGCGTGGTTCTGTCAGGACGATCAAGAGCCTAGCAATGAGTTCCGGGAAGGCGTGTTCTGCTAGGTAGATGCGTCGTGTGGTCCGGTCGCTGATCGGGAGACTGTCGGTTTCGGCGTCCAGGGCGTGAAGAAGATCAAGGCACGGCTTGCTGACTTCAGCGGTGGTAGTTGCGACCAGCATGATGGGCTCGACGTTGATCCAGTACTGCCGCAAGCGTTTGACGGCTTCGCCCACAGCGCCGTTGAGCGTCAGGCGTTGGTACTCGTCATGTCGGTACTTGGCTAGCCATTCCGTGGGAAAGTCGGGATGACTGGATGAGAGACGAAAAACGCGCCGTCCAGGGATGAGGCGTTCCCATCCGAGCGGCGCATCGTCTTCGGGTGGCGGTGGATCGGGGGCGTGGTTGTCGTTGTCGGTCGTTTCCGCGAGCTGGCGGGCGCGATCATCTTCCACGGTGCGATCCGACCTCCGTGCTACCATCGATGTGTCCTCTCCGTCCTAGCGGTGAGGCGCCTCTCAGCTCTGGCGGCGCTCTATGCCGCCAGGGCTTTTCCCTCCAGGCCCATCTCGGTGCGGAGTCGGTCGATCTCGCCGGGATCGAAGCGGCGGTAGCCCGTGGGCGTCCGTACCACCGGCACGAGCCCCTTATCCGCCCATGCGCGGAGCGTGTCCGGGTGAATCTCAAGTCGAGCGGCGGCTTGGCTGATCGTCAGGAGTCGTGGCGTCGTTTGGTTCACGGCTTCCTCCTTTCTCCCCGATCTTACCAGTGTTCCGAGACTTCCGAAAGTCCCCTAGGTTTTTGTGCATCTTGCACGATGACTCTGCTCCGAGACTTTCCTATACTTACCTATAGAGACGAGAGGCGTCTCACCCCACATAGGCGGCTCCGGTGCCTAGGAACACCGGGGCAACATCGGAGGAGGATCTCCGGAGATGCAGACGACACAGACCCGCCGTCCCGTTCGCCCGACCACTCCCGCCGATCTGTGGCGGCTTGCCGATCAGGCTCGCACCAACGGCGTGCGGCTCCTGAGCGAAGGCCTCAGCGGGGAGCGCTTCGCCACCTCCGCCACCGATCCGGGCACGGTCTACCGTCTGACCGCCTACTCCTGCACCTGCCGGGGCTTCACCCATCACCAGCGCTGCCAGCATCACAGCTTGCTCCTCGCGGAACTAGGCTGGTTGCCGGACCTGGACCCGGCGCCGGTGGCCACGGTCTCCTGCCCCACCTGTGGCGGTCGTGGGATTGATCCTGCTTGCACGGGACATCCCGTGGCCGGCATGACGATCCATTGCCCCTGCTACGCCTGCCAGGGGGCGGGCACCGTGGCCGTCAGCGTCGTCCTTGCCGCGTAAGCTGTCCGTACAGGGGGCCGGCGACTGGGCCGGCCCCCTCGCTCATCACCCACGGGAGACCATCGTCATGACCCACGAAGAGACCATGTTCCAGCAGCGTGTCCGCGAGTACGTGGAGTGGGGCAGCCGCCTCTCTCCCGAGGCCAGACGGGAATGGCAGCGCACCAAGCTTCTGCCGGC
>JALYMD010000035.1 GCA_030773875.1 Chloroflexota bacterium
GGCGGGTCGCCCGGTCGCGGCCCGCTGCGGCGGCAGGTGCGGTTCCAGCGCCGCCCACTGCTCGTCGGTCAGTTCTCGGTCTCGGCTCATCTCCCAACGTTACCACGCCTTTGAAGACACACCCTAACACCGACGCCGTCCTCATGGACGGGCCACAGGTGGTGGCGAAGCTCAAGACGCCGACCACCGAAGACGTGACGAGCGGGATCACCACCGCCCTGCGCCATGTCCTGGAGACGTCCGGCACAGCGACGGGTGCGGTAGCTGGCGTAATGATCGGCACCACCCATTTCACCAACGCCGTCGTCGAGCGCCGCCGCCTGGAACCAACGGCGGTCGTCCGGTTCGGTCTGCCCGCCACCGCCGCCTTACCCCCGATGGTCGACTGGCCGGCGGACCTGGCCGACGCCCTCGGGCGGCACGGCTACCTCTGCCACGGCGGCTACGAGTTCGACGGCCGCGAGATCAGCCCCTTCGACGAGGAGGAGGTCCGGCGCGTGGCGGCTGATCTCGCGGCCAAGGGCATCACCGCGATCGCCGTCTCTTCCGTCTTCTCGCCGGTCAACGCGGCGATGGAGGAACGAGCGGCGGAGCTGTTGCAGTCCGAAGTGCCGGGAGCCTCAGTCACCCGGTCGAACGAGATCGGCCGGATTGGGTTACTGGAACGGGAGAACGCGGCCATCCTCAACGCCTGCCTGCGCCCCCTAGCGACGCAGACCGTGGCCGCCTTCCGCCGGGCCATCGCCGAGCTGGGCATCGAGGCGCCGCTCTACCTGACCCAGAGCGACGGCACCCTGATGAGCGCCGACTTCGCCGAGCGCTACCCGGTGCTGACCTTCGCCTCCGGGCCCACCAACTCGATGCGGGGCGCTGCCTTTCTCTCTGGCCTCAAGGACGCAATGGTCGTCGACGTTGGGGGCACGACCTCGGATGTCGGCGCCCTGACCCACGGCTTTCCGCGCGAGGCTTCCGTCGCCATTGACATCGGCGGGGTGCGGACCAACTTCCGGATGCCGGACGTCTACTCCTTCGGGCTCGGCGGCGGCTCGCTCGTCCGGCCGCACCCGCTCACGATCGGCCCTCAGAGCGTCGGCTATCGCCTCACGGAGCGGGCGCTCGTCTTCGGGGGCGACACGCTGACGACGACCGACATTGCCGTCGCCGCCGGCGTGGCCGAGATCGGCGATCTGGCCTTGGTGCGGCACCTCGACGGGGGGCTGGTCCGGTCCGCGATGGATCGAATCCAGGAGATGAGCGAGGCGGCCGTCGACCGGATGAAGACGAGCGCTGAACCCCTCCCGGTGATCGTCGTGGGGGGCGGGAGCATCCTGATCGCCGAGCCGATCGCCGGGGCATCAGAGATGGTGAAGCCGAACCATTTCGAGGCGGCCAATGCGGTTGGGGCGGCAATCGCTCAGATCTCGGGCGAGGTCAACCGGGTCTACGCCCTCAATGGCCTCTCGCGGGACCAGGCCCTCGATGACGCCAAGGCCGAGGCAGCAGCCAAAGCGGTCGAAGCCGGAGCGGACCCCCAGACCATCCAGATTGTCGATGTGGAGGACGTGCCGTTGGCCTACCTGCCGGGCAACGCGACCCGGATCCGGGTCAAGGCGGTCGGCAACCTGACGCTGACGGTTCCCACCAGCACCACGCCGACGTTTGCATCCCACGGGAACCGTTGAACGATCGAAGGAGATGGCCCACAAGAGGTTCGATCACCGGCTGACTCAACGGCCACGACCCCTTGGACTATCATGAGCCGAGGAATTGCCCCCGAGATCTGCGTCAGCAGATCTGAACAACTCGACGGCTCGGCGGTCCCCATGTGGAAACTCCACGTCGATCGGGATCGGACCTGCCATTAGGATCCCGTGCTGCCGTTTACCGGCCGCGCCCATCTCCTCAAAACCGACGCCCGCGTGGGCCAGGCACCAACGAAAGGCACGACCCATGAACACCCCTGGACAAGAGCAGAAGCGCGGGCTGCGAGTCTACGTGGATTCCAAGCGGTGTATCGCTAATGCCAAGTGCACCGCGGCTGCGCCCGGCATCTTCGTGCTGGACGAAGAGACGGGCATTGCCTACATCGAGAACGAAGATCAGGCGACCGTGGAGCAGTTCTTTGCCGCCGCTAAGGTCTGTCCCACCCAGGCGATCATCATCGAGCAGTACGGTCGCCGCGTCTTCCCTCGCATCCTCACCCCGATGTTCGGCGACAAGCCGGCCGAGCCGAACTCCGGATCCGATACTGACGCCTAACCCAACGCCGTGAACCTCGGTAGCGCTGACTGGAGCCGACCGTGTGCCGTTAGCTCCTCGCCTGATGGGTTCTGATCACGGTCTACCACCCTTCACCCTAGCGTCGTCCAGATGGTGGATCGGGCCCCACATGGAGGCGAGGCAGGGAACTCCAGCGGTCGCGCCTGCTCCAATGCCAAGCCCTTCCAGGAAGGCACACAACGAGGCCCAGCCTTGCGGCCGGGCCTCGTCGTCGGTCTAGTGCGTGGCGTCTGGATCCTAGGCGGTTGGCCTAGTAGTCCATGCCGCCCGGCATGCCGCCCGGCATACCGGCCGCCGCGCCCTTCTCCTCCGGCTTGTCGGAGATCAGGGCCTCGGTGGTCAGGATCATGCCCGCGATGGAGGTCGCGTTCTCGACCGCCGAGCGGGTCACCTTGGCCGGGTCGATGATGCCG
>JALYMD010000036.1 GCA_030773875.1 Chloroflexota bacterium
GTGGAGCGCACGCTCGCCTGGCTCGGCCAGTTCCGCCGCCTCACCGTCCGCTACGAGCGCCGGGAGGACATCCACCACGCCTTCGTCTCCCTCGGCTGCGCGCTCGTCTGCTACAACGCGATCGAGCGGTTTTGTTAGGAGCTCTAAGCCTGGTCTCGGTGCCGATGGCGGTCGACCCCAACGAGCGCGCTGCCCAACAGGCGATCTCCGACCTCCGCGAGGACGTGATCCCCGCGGCCTTCCAGGGCGCCGACGCTGAGGTGTTGGTCGGCGGCGGTGCGGCCTTCGCGGCGGACTTCAACACCCTGGTGGCCGACTACACCCCGCTTGTCTTCGCCTTCGTGCTCGGCCTCAGCTTCCTGCTCCTGCTGGTCGTCTTCCGCTCGATCGTGGTCCCAGTCAAGGCAATCCTGATGAACCTGCTCTCGGTCGGCGCGGCCTACGGTCTGATCGTCCTGGTCTTCCAGCATGGCGTCGGGGCCGACCTGCTCGGCTTCCAGCAGACGCCCACGATCGAAGCCTGGTTGCCCATCTTCCTCTTCAGCATCCTCTTCGGCCTGAGCATGGACTACCACGTCTTCCTGCTCAGCCGGGTCAAGGAGCACTACGACCGGACGCGCAACAACGGCGAATCGGTGGCGGTCGGGCTCCAGGCGACGGCCAAGATCATCACCGGCGCGGCGCTGATCATGGTCGCGGTCTTCGGCGGGTTCGCCTCCGGCCGCCTGGTCGCCCTGCAGCAGATGGGCTTCGGCCTCGCGGTGGCCGTCTTCCTGGACGCGACCATCGTCCGCTCGGTCCTCGTCCCGGCCGGGATGGCCCTCCTCGGCGACCGCAACTGGTACCTTCCCAACTGGCTCAACTGGCTGCCGAACCTCAACGTCGAGGGCGCTCCTGCCCCGGCTCCCGCGGCCTCCCCTGAGCCCGTTGCGGCTCCGACCTCGGCTCCGGACCGCCGGCCGGTGACGGTCCTGGAAGGCCTAGGCGGCGACGACTAACCGCATCCGGTCCGCGATCAACGAGGGGGGGCGTCCGCAAGGGGCGCCCCCTCTCGCGTTCTCCGACAGGCAGGTCAAGAGGCCCCCGGCTAACTCAAGGGTGGACCAAACTGGGGGGCCGGTCAGGCGAACAGGGTGCATCGCTCGACTCCGGACGAAGGATCGGGAACGTGATCCGGAGTTCGGATGTCGATGCAACTCACCGTCGATAGACGGAGACGTGCCGCCGGCTATCGGCGGTGAACGGCTCCTGTTGCCATCCGCTCCAGCGATGCGCGAGACGGAGCCCGGCGATGCGCGCCATGAGGTCGAGTTCGCTCGGCCAGGCGTACCGCGTGACGATTGGCGTGACCCGCACGCCGTCGCGGGAAAGGACGACGTGGCTTTCGTCGAGGATCTGGGCCACGGGGTCGTGGCGGCCGACATCCAGCCGCACCTCACCGACCTCGATCCGTTCCGCGTCCACGTACTGATCGTCGCGCAGCCGGGTGAGGAAGGTGGGCACGAACGCCTCGACCACGAACGCGCCGTCGGCGGCGAGATGCGCGGCGACGCTCTCGAAGCAGCGCACCTGGTCGTCTTGCGTCAGCAGATTGAAGAGCGTGTTGAACACGACGAAGATCAAGCGGTAGGTGCCCTCCACGGGCACATCCGCGAAGTCGCCGATCGTGACCGCGATCTGTTCGCCGCCGGGCTTAGCACGAAGCTTGGCCACCATCGCGGGCGAGATCTCGATGCCATCGACCCGGATTCCCTGCGCCGCGAGCGGTAGCCCGATGCGGCCGGTGCCGATCGCCAACTCAAGCGCAGGCCCACACCCCGCGAGCTGCTCAAGGAAGACGACGGTCTCCGCCTCGTCGCCTCGGAGGGAGTCGTCGTAGGTTTCGGCGACCTCTTCGCCAAAAGCGCGGAAGGGGTCGAAGCCTCTCATCGTCGGCCCTCTGTCATCTGCCAGGTGCGAGATCCTCGCACAGAGCGAACGGCACCCGGCGTATCGCCTCGACCGGGGGGCCTGTCGCAGAGCACCGCCCCCGTCTCTGTGCCAGGCTACACCACCTCGTCCCGCTTGCTCGGATCGTCAGCGTCACGAGAGCGGTCCGTTCCGCCGGTCACGTAACCCGATCCGGACATCCAGTACGAAATCTCGACCGGACGGCAATGCGGATCGCGTAAGGAGTCTCGCAAACGAGACTTTCTGAGACAGCCTCCACGCTTAGGCGGCAGGTGCAACTTGTTCGCAAAGCTGAGGTTCATCACTCATCAGCATGTGAGAGAGCAAACGGGCCGTCTGCTGCGACGGCCCGTGGGTGTGAGTAGAGTGGATTAGAGAACGCGGGGCTTTGTTGGG
>JALYMD010000037.1 GCA_030773875.1 Chloroflexota bacterium
ACTACGTGACTCAGGGGTTCCACCACGTGACGATGGTGGCCAAGGACGCGCGGCGGACGCTGGCGTTCTACCGCGATCTGCTCGGCTTCCCGCTCGTCAAGCGAACGGTCAACTTCGACGTCCCGAGCACGTACCACCTCTACTTCGGCAACGAAGGAGGACAACCGGGCACGATCTTGACCTTCTTCGAGTGGCCGGATGCCCGACGGGGTGCCTGGGGCGTGGGTGGTGTCCACCACGTCGCCCTCGCCGTCAGCGACGAGGAGCAGCAGCTCAAGTGGAAGCGTCGCTTGACTGACGCGGGGTTTCCAGTGACAGGGCCGTACGACCGCACCTGGTTCACCAGCATCTACTTTGCCGACCCGGACGGGCAGATCCTCGAGATCGCCACTCACAAACCCGGCTTCGCGATTGACGAGCCAATCGACGCGCTCGGCCAGGAGTTGATCCAGCCGAAGCCGCAGCGCCTGGTCGGCCATCGTGATGAGGCGGCAATCCGCGCTCTGACTCATCCAGAGCCGGTCCCGACCATCGACGACGCGATGCGCCTCCAGGGCATCCACCACGTCACTGGCTTCACCGACAACCTCCAGGCCGCTGATGAGTTCTACCAGCAGACCCTCGGCATGCGGCTGGTCAAACGGAGCGTCAATCAGGACGACCCCAACACCCTCCACTACTTCTGGGCCAACTACGATGGCACTCGCGTCCTCCCGGCCAGTGACATGACCCTGTTCGGCTGGCCTGCTGATGCCCGCCGCGCTCGCGAGGGGACGGGGCAAACCCACCAAGTCGCCTTCCGTGCGACCGACGAGGAGCAGCTCGCCGGCTGGCGGGAGCACCTGCTTGGGCAGGGGATCGACGTTTCCCCGATCAGGGATCGCTGCTACTTCAAGAGTATCTACTTCCGGTCCCCGGACGGGTTGCTCCACGAAATCGCGACCGATCCGCCCGGTTTCGCTGTCGACGAGGACCCTGCCCATCTGGGTGAAGACCTCAGACTTCCCTCCTGGCTGGAGCCGCGCCGCGACGAACTGACGACAGCGCTGCAGCCGCTCGACTGAGCATCAACGTTGAAAGGAGGGCAGGTCAATCTCGCCTGCCCCACCATCTTGGAGTGCAACCCATGCTTCTGTACGACCAACACATCCCCGACGGCGCGACGGATGGCGCCCCGTTGCTCGTCCTTCTCCACGGGCGCGGGAGCCACAAGGGGGACCTGATGGGCCTGCGCCCGGCACTACCGTCGGACGCGATCATCGTGACGCCCCAGGCGCCGTTCCCCGGTGCACCCTGGGGCTATGGCGACGGCTGGGCGTGGTACCGCTTCCTGGGCGGCACCACGCCGGAGCCTGAGACGTTCGAGGAGGGGCAGGCGGCATTGGAGGCGTTCCTGCAGGAGATCCCATCCCGCCTGCCGGTCCGGCCGGGTCCGATCATCCTCGGCGGCTTCTCGCAGGGGGCCACGACCAGCCTCGCCTACACACTCCGTCATCCCGGCGAGATCGACGGCGTCCTCGTCTTCAGCGGCTTCCTGGCGAGTCACCCGTCGGTCCAGGCGAGGCCGGAGACGGCCAGCGGCCTGCGGGTCTTTTGGGCCCATGGCACCCGTGACCAGATGATCCCCTTCTCCAATGCGACCGACGGGCGTGCCACCCTCCGCGAGGCCGGCGCCGATCTCACCGCGCGCGACTACCCGATCGGGCACTGGATCGAATCGCAGGAACTAGCCGACGCGGTCGATTGGCTCAGCAAGACGGTGGGAGCGGGAGTCCAACCGCGATAGCACTATCGGCAGCAGGAGTGCCGACAAGCACTGCGGATCCCTATGCCCTTACAAGACTTGCTGATCGGTTTCTAGGGCCTGCCCAGCCTCAAGGCGCATCATGACCCGGGCTCGGGCCCTAGTGGCCGACTCAGCCAGCATTCCTCCATATTGTGGTAGCTTCTTCCCGGTGGGAACGAAGGCTTGTTTCGTAAAGCTGTGCCGCACGGTTCCCGGGTCCTGCCGTTAATGACTCGAGTGACGATGCCGGAGCCCGTCAAGGCGGGGACTAGGCCGTGAACGGCGGCATCCCTCACTGATTGTTCCCAAGTCTGATGACTGGACGACGCCTGCGTGGGCCATCGTTGCCCTCAAGTCTTGGGGGCCAGAGGCGGATCGCGGATGGTGATGCCTGACAACGCGCACGAGCGTGAGCCCGTGTCCGTTGTAGAACCTAACGACCTCGGATTTGGCCGCCTCTACTGGGCCATCCGGGACGCTGTCGTCGTCGGCGAGGCGACGAGCGGTCGCATCGTGCTCTGGAACCCGGCTGCCGAAATGCTCTTTGGCTATCAGGCCACCGAAGTGCTCGGCCGCCCCATCGCGATCCTGGTCCCAGACGCACTCAAGGAGCGACACCGCGCTGGGATCGCTCGCTATGCCATCACCGGCGAGGGCACCCTGATCCAGGCGGGCGCACCCGTCGAACTCCCGGCTCTCCGCAAGGACGGCGGCGAGATCATGATTGAACTCACCCTCAGCCCGATAGAAGACGTGGGCTCCACGGGGCGCTACGTCTTGGCCCTTGTCCGTGACGTCACCGAGCGCAAGCGGGCAGAGGCGGAGCGGCTTGCGCTTGAGCGGGAGCGAGCCGCCCGCACGGCGGCCGAGGAGGCCGCGACAACGCTCGCTCGCCTCCAGTCCGTCACCGACGCGGCCCTCGCCCACCTGGCGCTTGCCGACCTGCTGAACGAACTCCTCGTCCGTCTCGGGCAGGTGATCGAAGCGGACACGGCGGCCGTCTTGCTCCTGGACGACGACGACGACACCCTCGTTGTGCGGGCGGCCAAGGGGTTGGAAGAGGAGGTCGAGCAGCGGCTGCGCATCCCCGTCGGGCAGGGCTTCGCGGGCCGCATCGCGGCGGAGCAACGGCCCATCACCGTCGATGACATCACGGATGTGGAGGTGGTGAGTCCTGTCTTACGGAGGAAGGGGGTACGCTCGCTTCTCGGCGCGCCGCTGCTGGTCGAGGGGCGGGTTGTGGGGGTTGTCCACGTCGGTACCTTCTCTCTCCGCCGGTTCGACGACGATGACGCCCAATTGCTCCAACTTGTGGCCGACCGCATCGCCTTGGCCATCGATCACGCCAGAGCCTACGAATCGGAGCGGCGCGCGCGAGCGGACGCCGAGGAGGCGGTGCGGGACCGCGACCGCTTTCTCTCGATCGCCGCGCACGAGTTGAGGACGCCGGTCACCGGGATCAAGGGGAACGCGCAACTGCTACGGCGTGTAGCCAGGCGTGGCCGGCTCGATGCGGAGCGGGCTGCCGCGTACGCGGCCACGATCGAGCAAGCAGCCAATCACCTGGCAGTGTTGACGGCCGATCTCCTCGATGTGTCCCGGCTACGACTCGGGCAACTGCCTCTCCGACGGAAAGCCATCGATCTCGCCGCCCTCGTCAGCGCCGTCGGGGCAGACCAGCAGGAGCGACTTGACGAGCGACACCGCCTCGTCATCGATGTCAGCCAGGATCTCTGCCCGGTCCTGGCCGATCCGCACCGCCTGGAGCAGGTGTTGGACAACCTCATCGATAACGCCGCCAAATACTCGCCCACTGGGGGAACGATCCGGCTCCACACGCAGCCAGAAGGTGAGGGGGTCCTGATCGGGGTTCGAGACGAGGGAATCGGGCTGCCACCCGGGACAGTCGAAACCATCTTTGAGCCCTTCGCCCGTGCGCCGAACGCCATTGAGCGCCGGTTACCTGGGCTCGGTTTGGGCCTGCACATCTGCCGAGGCATCATCGAGCGGCACGGCGGTCACATCCGAGTCGAGAGCGCGGGTGAGGACCGGGGCACCACCGTCATCATCTGGCTGCCATGCGGCGAGGCGGCAAGGCAGACCTCTCTCGATGAGGCGACGCCGCCGGATGACGCGATATAGTTACTCGGGTTAGGCCAGTGGCTGCCCACACCATTGCGATGGCGCGCCTCTCTCGATCAGACGGCGGCACGAATTGGGACACTCTGTGCCTACCACCCTCTCCAACCGCATCCAAGATCCCAACCGACTGGCCGCGCTGACGCGGACCGCGCTCCGGGACGCGACGGCCGACGCCGCCTTCGACCGGCTCACCCGCCTGGCGACGCGCGTCCTTGGCGTTCCCGTGGCCCTGGTTTCCCTCGTGGACGCGCACCGGCAGGTCTTCAAGGGGGCCGTGGGGCTGGGTGAGCCGTGGGCCACGCGGCGGGAGACGCCCCTGTCCCACTCCTTCTGCCAGCACGTTGTCGCCTCGAGCGAGCCGTTGATCATCGAGGACGCCCGCGCTCACCCTCTGGTCCGCGACAACCTGGCGATCCCGGACTTGGGCGTCGTCGCCTACGCCGGCATCCCGCTCACCACCGCCGACGGCTACGTCCTTGGCTCCTTCTGCGCCATCGACCACGAACCGAGGCGGTGGAGCGAACCGGACATCGCGACCCTCCGGGACCTTGCAGCCGCCACGACCACCGAGATCGAACTGCAGACCTCCGTCCGCCAGGCCGACCTCGCTCGGCGGGAAAAAGAGGTCCTCTTGGACGCAGCAGCGGAAGGCATCTTCGGCATGGACGCCGATGGCCTCTGCACCTTCATCAACCCGGCCGCCTGCCGTCTCCTTGGGTACACCCCCGAGGAGTGCCTCGGCCGCAACATGCACGAATTGACCCACTACAAGCGAGCGGACGGCACCTCGTACCCGATCCAGGAGTGTCCGATCTTCCAGGCCTTCTCCGAAGGCCGCAGTGCCCGCCTCATTAACGAGACGCTCTGGCGCAAGGACGGGTCGGCGTTGCCCGCGCTCTACTCCGTCGCTCC
>JALYMD010000038.1 GCA_030773875.1 Chloroflexota bacterium
TCGGTGGTGCCGATGAGGACCTGGTCGTTCCAGGGGATGACGAAAAAGGGACGACCATCCTCCCGAGCCTCGACGTAAAGAGCATCCCGTGGCACACCCGGGAACGGGTCAACGACGATGTGGCTGCCCTTGGTGCCCCCGATCATGCGCTTAGCCTTGCCATTCAGGTCCGCCAACACCTCGTCCACCCAGGGACCCGCGACATTGAGCGTGACCGGTGCATGAGCCTCATAGGCTCCACCATCCAGCACGTCCGTAAATGCGACGCCCCCAACCTTGGCGTTGTCGCTGCCAGGCTCGGCCTCGAAGAGGAGGCGGTCGACGCGGGCATAGGTCAGCACCGACGCGCCCTGCTCGCGGGCAGCGAGGGCATTCTCGACCGCGAGGCGCTCCGCATACTCCACTTGCGCATCGTAGTAGAGGGCCGCCCCTTGCAATCCCGCCGGATCCAGGCCCGGAGCCCGCCTGAGGGCCCCCTCCCGTGAGAGCATCCGGTGATGGTCCAGCGACTTGTCGTAGGAGAGAACGTCGTACAGCACCATGCCGGCGCGGATCAGCCATGGGCCGCGCTTGTCACCCCTGTAGATAGGGATCAGCAGCGGCAGCGGCTCGACGAGGTGCGGGGCAATGCGGAGCAGGCGCTCCCGCTCTCGTAAGGATTCACGAACCAAGCCCACCTCCCGATGCTCCAGGTAGCGAAGCCCGCCGTGGATGAGCCGGCTGGACCAACTCGTGGTGCCGCTGGCTACGTCCCCTTTGTCGAGAAGCAGCGTCCGGAGGCCGCGCATCGCGGCGTCCCGCGCGATCCCGGCGCCGTTGACCCCCGCGCCCACGACGATAAGGTCGAATCGGGTCTCGCCGATGTCGCCCGGAACCGGCGTCCGTCGCGCCGTCATGCCGCTTAACCTCTCACCGCGCTCTCTGCGCATGCTGATCCACGCCGTCATGGCCCGTCCGCCATCTGAAGGAAATGTACGGCACCACGGCCAGGATCAGTGTGCCCGGGGCACAATCGCGTACTTGATACCCTCCTGCCGGCCCGTCGCCTCGAGAGTTGGGACGAGATCGGCAAGCGGACGCTCGCCGGTGATGAATGGCGCAGCCGGGACGGTGCCGTCGGCCAGGAGGCAGAGCGCGGTCTCGACGTGGCGCGGGGTGTGGTGATAAACGCCCTTGATCGTCAGTTCGCTGTAGTGAAGCAGGATGGTGCTAACGCTGAACGTTGTACCGCTCCTGGCACCACCGAACAGGTTGACAGTGCCGCCGGGTCGGGCCATCAGCACGGTCTTCTCCCACACCTCCGGCAGACCCACGGCCTCGATCGCTACGTCCACGCCGCGCCCCTCCTCAGTCAGCGCCCGCACTGCTGCGACCTGATCCACGCCTTCAGTGATGGTCACGGTCTCGGCCGCGCCCAATTCCCGGGCGACCGCCAGCCGGGTGGTACTTAAGTCACAGCAGATCACGCGGGCCCCACTCAGCGCAGCGAGTTTGACGAACATGAGCCCAATCGGTCCGGCGCCGTTCACCGCAACGGTATCACCGACCTGGATGTTGCTCTCCGCGATCCCATGGACGGCGCAGGCGAGCGGCTCGGTCAAGGCCGCCGCCGAGAACGACAGGTGATCGGGAACGCGGTAGAGATTCTGCGCCACGATCCGAGCCGGAACGGCGATGTACTCGGCGTAGGCACCGTTGAGGTATTCGAGATTCTCGCAGAGGGATTGACGGCCGTGCCGGCAGTAGTAACAGGCGTTGCACGGCGCGCTGTTCGCCGCCACCACCCGCATCCCCAGTGGCCACCGTCCAGCGTCCACGTTGGGTCCGAGCTCCGTGATAGTGCCGGCGAACTCGTGGCCAAAGGGGCTCGGGATCGATTTGATGATGGTCGGGTGGCCCCGACGGTACGTCTTTAAATCGGTTCCACAGGTCAGGGCGCGGTCAATCTTGACGACCACCTCGCCGGGACCCGCCTGCGGATCATCGAATCGCTCGATGCGGACATCGCCGGGACCATAGAACATCGCTGCGTGCATAGGGAATCCTCGCCGCTCACAACTGTGCATCCGCTGGACTAAGGTGCGATTTTCGGCAACGATAGCAGGGAAGAGGGTTGTGTCAAGGCAGCGTGACCGGGAGATGCCGGAGCGGATTTTCATGAGTCAGGCGGAGGGTCCGGCCGAAAGGTAGAGCCGGCGGGAAATTTGCCGATCCGCCTGCGTGCGTGGTCGGACAACACCGCCCGCCTGATGATTCCGTGCCGATGATCGGCAAGCGAGTGGCCGATAGGTGAGTCGGCCACTGAGGAGGAGCTACGCATGACGGCAGACCTGGTGCTCGGGATCGATTGCAGCACCACTGCCAGCAAGGCGGTGGCCTGGGACCGTCAGGGCGGGCCGGTCGCCGAGGGACGGGCTTCGCTGGAGCTGCGAAGTCCCCATCCTGGTTGGGGCGAGCAGCGCTCCGAGGACTGGTGGACGGCGACGCGGGCGGCGATATCCGCGGTAGTCCAATTGACCGGCGTCGACCGGATCGCGGCCCTGGCAGTCACCCACCAGCGGGAAACCTTCGTCCCCGTGGACGCGCGGGGCGTGGCGCTACGAGACGCGATCCTGTGGCTGGACGAGCGATCGCGGGCGCAGCTCACCGAACTGGATCGTCGCTTTGGGCACGACGCGATCCACCTCCTGACGGGCCGCCCCCCCTCGATGACCCAGTCCCTGCCGAAGCTGCTCTGGCTGGTCGAGCGGGAGCCGGAGATCGCGGCGCGCGCCGACCGGATCCTGGACGTCCACGCCTTCCTGGTCCGCCAGCTGACTGGCCGATACTCCACCAGTTTGGCCAGCGCCGATCCTATGGGGATCGTCGACATGACCGCTGGAACCTGGGCAACAGACCTCATCGCGGGCATCGGCCTCCGGCCGGAGCAGTTCTGCCCGATTGTTGCGCCGGGCACGGTTCTAGGCGAGGTTGACGCAGCCGCCGCAGCCGCTACCGGCCTTCGGGAGGGAACACCGGTGGTGGCCGGCGCAGGGGACGGACAAGCGGCCTGCCTCGGAGCTGGGGTGGTCGCCCCAGGACGGGCGTATGTCAACCTTGGAACTGCCATCGCGGGCGGCACCTCCGCCCTCACATACCTGACCGATCTAGCGTACCGCACCTGCTGCGGCGCCGTGCCCGGCTCCTTCGTGCTCGAAACCGTGCTGCGGGGCGGCACCTCGACCGTGACCTGGTTCATGGACCACGTCGCTGACCCGCGTCGCGGCAGATCCGCCTTCGACGACTATGAGGCGGAGGCGCGGACGTTGCCGCCCGGGGCCGGCGGACTGATGCTGGTGCCGTACTGGAACAACGTGATGAACCCGTATTGGGACCCGGCGGCGAGCGGGATCGTGGTTGGGTGGAACAGCGGGCACCGTAGGCACCACCTGTATCGCGCGATCCTGGAGGGCATCGCCTTCGAACACCGCCTGGCGATTGACGGCATCGCCGCCAGCTCGGGAGTGCCGATTGCGGACCACGTGATCCTCGGGGGAGGCTCCCGCAGCTCGCTCTGGTGTCAGATCATGGCAGACGTGCTCGGTGCCCCGGTGCTGCGCGCCCGCTCCGCCGATGCGACCAACCTGGGGGCCGGCATCCTCGCCGCTACGGGGGTGGGCTGGTACCCCTCCGTCCCCGACACGGCCAGAGCCATGACGGCCACCACCGACCGCTTCGACCCCGATCCGGCAACGAGCCGGGTCTACGACCGCCTCTACGGGGAGGTCTACCGCCACCTGTTTCCAGCCACGCAGCCATACCTAGACCGGCTAACTGAGCTAACGGAGGTAATCGGGAGACCAGGGGAGACAGGGCAGCAATTGGCGGAACAACGGTCGTCGACCCAGCTCTCCTCTCGCGAGGTGGAAAA
>JALYMD010000039.1 GCA_030773875.1 Chloroflexota bacterium
CCTTGATGCGTTCCCGGGCGGTCCGGAGCTCGGTGAGCAAGACATCCTCCCACGTCCCGTGCAGGGATGGGTCGTCGTACGACGCGGCGTAGCCGAAGCCGGGGCCGGGCGGCATTTTCCCGACGGCACGCTGAATCTCGACGATGCGACGGGCCAACGAGCGCCACTCGATGGATGACAGGGCTGGGTACTCGTCAAGTAGGTCCCGGCCCCGGAGCCGCTCCAGCAGCATGAAGGGGAAGGACTCGTTGGGTGGCTGGTCCGCGAAGGCGAGGCAGCGGGACGCCGCGCGAGCGGAGCCTCTGGTGCCAGTAGACGGCGCTGGTGAAGCTGTCGCCCTGGTTTGCCTTGGCCAGCCGGGCGACGACCCGGAGACCGTCGCCCAGCACGACATCGTACACGTAGTGAGCAAGGCCGGTCGGAAAGCGGACGACCGCATGCACGTCGGTCCTAAGGATGCTCCGGACAAGGGTTGCCGCGTCACGCTCCGTCGGCGTCTGGGCCGTTTCCTCTCGCCTCGACCCCATGAAGCTCGCCTACCCGATCAGGATGATCCCCGCGATACCGGATCTATGGGGGTGCCGCCGCCCCTTTCCGAAACCGCTTCTCCGCAACGACCGCCTCGGGTCGAGTCGTTGGCCGGTTGCGTCTCGTACTTGATGGCTCCGGTCGTCATCAGCCCGGAGCCTGACGGCTGCTCGAGGCGTTCACCGCTCGTCAGCAGGGCGACGCGCCAGCATCGGCTCACGGTCGCGCTCGGCTCGCGGGTGGAGGTTGGTCGAGAAGCCGGCTCCGCTGCGACTGAACGCGCGGGGAGCAACATCCCCCCTTTCGCTCCCCCCAGAGTGCTAGTGGGTGGATCACCACCTAGGCTTCCAGGTGGGCCAACTGCTCTTCGACCGAGCCGACGAGCTCCGTGATGGTTGCCGTATCGAAGGCGAGGCGAGCGCCCGCGGCAGCGAAGAGCTCGGGCAGCGGCCGGGTGCCGCCCAGCGCCAGGGAACGCCGGTAGGCGGCGACGGCGCCGGCCTGGTCACTCAGGCTGTGGCGCCAGACCTGGAGGGCCCCGAGCTGCGCGATGCCGTACTCGATGTAATAGAAGGGGTACAGGAAGATGTGGAGTTGGCGATACCAGTGCGCGACCCGCTCGGCCTCAAGGCCGGTCCAGTCGATCCCGGGATCGAAGCGGCCGAAGATCCGCAACCAGGCGGCGTCACGGGCGTCCCGGTCGTGGCCCTCGCCGCTCGTGTAGATCCAGTGCTGGAAGGCGTCGATCGTCGCGATCCACGGGAGCGAGTCGAGGGCCCGCTCAAGCTGCTCGACGTGTGCCCGGCGGGCCTCAGCCTCGTCGTAGAACCCGCCTTGGCTCCGTGCAAGATAGGGCACGGACAGAAGTTCCATCGCCATCGAGGCGACCTCGGCCATCTCCGCGCCAGGATGCCATTGAAAGAGATAGGGATGGACTTGAGCCTCGAAGCCGTGGAACGCGTGTCCGGCCTCGTGGAGCAGTGTCCGCACGTCGCGCGCGACTCCCGCCGCGTTCATGAAGATGAAGGGGCGGCGGCGATAGGGCAAGGCAGTGCAGTAGCCGCCCGGTGCCTTCCCCTTGCGGCTCTCAAGATCCAGCAACCCCTCGCGCCGCATGATCCCAAAGTAGTCACCGAGCGGTGGATCAACGCGGGCGAAGATGGCCTCCGACCGCTCGGTCAGTTCCTCGACCGTGGCGAAGGGACGGAGTGGCGGGCGGCCAAGCGGGTCTGGCTCTGTGTCCCAGGGCCGCAGGCTGTCGACGCCGAGCTGCCGGCGCCGCCGCTCCGAGCGCCTGGCCAAAACCGGCACGACCGCCTCGGCAACCGCGTCGTGGAAGGTCCGGCAGTCGTCGGGGGTGTAGTCGAAGCGGTCCTTGGCCTGGTGAACATAGTCCCGGTAGTTGTCGAACCCGGCGTTGCGCGCGGCCTGCTGCCGCAGCGCGTACAGGGCGTCAAAGAGGTCGGCTAGGGCGTCGTGCTGCTCGATGTAGGGCGCGGCCTGAAGCTTGTAGGCGTGCTCACGGACTTCGCGCTGCGGGTCGAGGAGGAAGGGCGCGAGGCGGGGCAGCGGCAGCTCCTCACCATCCCATGGGGCCGTCATGCCGCCGGTAAGTTTCTGGTAGCGGGCTTTCAATTCCTCTTCGCGCTGCTGAAGCGGGACGTTTTCGACTCGGAAGAGGTCGCACTGATTGCGGAACCGGCGTAGGACGGTCTCCATGTCGGCGCGGGTGTAGCCGCTGTCAAGCAGGCGACTGGCGAGGCGGACCCGCTGTTCGTCCATGCGAGGGCCGATCTCGCCCGCGAAGCGGAGGTAAGCGGCCTCCTTGACGGGGTCGGTGGTGTCGGCCCCGTAGGCGATTCCGGCCAGCCGCCCGGTCTCCTCCAGCGCCTCTTCCAGCGCTGACCAGTCGGCCAGCCAGGCATCAGCGTGGGGCGGGTCGAGCGGGTGCTTAGCCAGCGCGTCATAGTGAGGCAGGATGTCGGGCCAGGACGCGTTCGCAAACATGTCCGGCGTCGGACGGGTGCTGGTGGTCACCAATCTCCCTCTCCTCGCTCTGTTCTCCGACCCCAGAATCTGGTCTGCCCATAGCTCCATGTGAGAGGGGAGGATACACGCGCTCGCTTCCCCTCGTTGACCGACGCCCTTCGCTGTGAACCACATTGCCCAGCCGGCGGAGGCACTTACCGGGCGATGATGGCCCAGCCCGGACGCGCTGGCGAACCATTAGTCTTGAATCCCCGGATTGGCTGCAATGATGGCTTCCGCCATCTCCCAAACCCAGGGAAGGGTTTGCTTGACGTGGTCGCTGCGCTGCCGAAGATCGACGGACGATGTGATCCCGAGATCACCGAGCAAGTGCCGAAAGCCGGGATCAACGCGTTCCCGTGTCTCCGCTCGGGCGTCGTGGTGCAGCACCTTCTGACACCTGGCATAGGTGGCGACCATCCAGAAGATCGCTTCTCGGTGGTTGCCGCGCTCGATCAGTTCCCGGCTTCCGTCGATGGCGATCGGGCGGGCAAGGTCGCTGATGTCGGATGCGAAAAAGAACGGCGTCTTGACCGCCGCTTTGGCCGCCTCGAACGCATCGGCGAGCGCGGCAAGATGGTGCTCGACGCGCGCCTGGCTCATCTGGGCGCAGCCCAAAAGCTCCAGGAGGGTTTCGTAACCATCCAGGCGACCGTAGTCCGCCAGGAGGTCTTGCGTCGCCACGTATCTCCGCCGCACGGTTGGGTTTCTCAAGCCGGCGACGAGTAGTACGTGGGTCGTCACGCCCGTCCCGAAGAGCCAGGCGGTCACCTGGTCGTGGAAGGGCTCCGACTCGTTCAGTGACAGGAGATGCTGGAGAACCTTGTCCCTGGCGTGCTCGCACCGTCGATAGACCCAGTGTCGTTTGGCATAGGCTCTGGACACCGCCGCCTGGAGATCAGTCAACTGACCCGATGGGTCGACAATAATGCTCGCTGTCCGAAAACTGCCGGCCAGGTGGTACTGGCCCAAGATCAAGTCGGGTGACCGAAGTTGATCGCTGGGCAGGTAGGAGACTTCGAGAATGACGTCTTGATAGAGGAACTTGCCGAGCTTGGCTGGGGGGCTGGGTTCGGCGAGGACGACCATCACATCCACGTCGGAAGCGGGCGGAAGGGCGGCAGTGTCGGGGAGCCAGTTCATCGAGCCGTGGAAGAAGGCACCGCGAAAGCCAGGTATGGCTCCCGCCTCTTCAATCACCCACTGGCGAGCCACATCCTTGGCCTGTTTGACGATCACGCGCACATCGCCCTCGACTGGACGGCCCCAGCAGAGATCTACTTGTGGCCGTTGGAGACCATTATGGACCCGGTCTGCTGCGATGCCGTTGGATTGTCGAGCCGTCGTTCGCTCACCGCCCTTTCCCCCCTCGCCCGGGTGAAGGGCGTCTCCCTGATGCTTCATTGCCTGGTCACTGATGTGGTCCTCCCAGGCCCCTAACAAGCACCCACGATGCTTGGCCTTCCCGGCAGCGCACGGATGCGGCGCTGCCTTCGTCGCCTGCTTGATTGGCTCATTCGTGTGTGCATCGCTTACGAGGCGGGATGGACGGCCTCCACCGGCTCCACTGATGAGACGCATCAGCTCGTCGATCGCTGCTGTTGACGAAGTTACCCGTTACTGGCACGTGCCATGCAACAGGGGACCCCGCCTGAGCCGGCGCGGATGTCGGTCAGCCAACGTCCACGAGCCGAGACGTGGCGCACCGTGGAGACGACGGGAGAGGAGAGGGACCGGTGGGACAAGGACAGGAACAGACGATGCCGCCGCAGGAGCAGGACCAGCAGCCGGGCATTGAAT
>JALYMD010000040.1 GCA_030773875.1 Chloroflexota bacterium
GCCCCGAACAGCTCCGCAATGACGCCGCGGACCCGCGCGTTGCGCAGCCGGTTGCCCTCGTAAACCCCCGGCACGATCCGTCCCTCATACAGCTCTGTGAGAGCGGAGGCGACCAGTGCGTCGTGGGCCTCCACCGGCAGCGGGCCGTTTGTTCCGACGTTGAAGTAGCCCGTGCGTGCCACTGCCGGCAACCGCTTCCGCAGCTGGTCCACCTTCTGGTCCGTCGTCGCGCTTGCAATCACCTACGGTCTCCTATCGCTGAACCGTTGGGCCAGCGGACGGTGCCCAGTCGCTGATCACGATTTGAACGCATTAACGTCGTCGTGTCGGTCTGCCGATGACGCCGAAGCGGCGGCTGAGAGGTGCGGGTTTACGGCGCGAAGCGCCTGGTCCACGTCGCTGGTGATGTCCTCCACGTCCTCGATTCCGATCGAGAGGCGGACCAGTCCCTCCCCGATGCCCACCTCGGCGCGCTGCTCGGGCGTTAGCGCCCGGTGCGATGACATCGCCGGGTGAAGGACCAGGGTGTAGACGTCGCCGAGGGAGGTGGCAGGCACGCAGAGGCGCAACGCCTGGAAGAACCGGAAAATCTCCGCTTGACCCGCGCCTGCGACCTCGAAGGAAACCATTCCCCCGCGGAGGTCGTCATTGAAGACGCTCGCTGCGGCGCCGAGATCGGACCGGCCCGGATAGTTGACCTTCGCGACGGCCGGGTGGTCGGCTAGCCAGGCGGCGACCCGGGCGGCGCTCTCACTCTGCCGGCGGACCCGTAGCGGCAGGGTCTTGATGCCCCGGAGCGTCAACCAGGCCTCGAACGGGCCGAGCGTAGGACCAGTTAGTTTCGCCTGTTCGCGCAAGGCTGCCGCCCGCTCGCGGGTCGTCGCAATCACGCCGCCAACCACGTCACCGTGGCCGCCCAGATACTTGGTGGTGGAGTGCACGACAACATCGGCGCCGTGCCGGATCGGATTGACGAGGTAGGGCGACGCGAAGGTGTTGTCGACCATCAACCGCGCGCCCTCCGCGTGCGCCAGCCGGGAGATCGCGGCGATGTCCGGGACGCGCAGGAGCGGGTTGGAGATCGTCTCGAACGCGACGAGGGCCGGCTTGACCTCGCGAATCGTCGTCGCTAGGGCGTCCAGATCCAGGATGTCGACGAAGGTCGTCTTGACGCCGAGCTGCGCGAAGAGTTTGGTGAGCATCGCGTAGGTTGCGCCATAGACGTCACGCGCGGCAACAACGCGGGATCCCGCTTGCACTTCGTGCAGGATGGCGGCGTGGATGGCGGCCATCCCGGAGGCGTAGGCTACGGCATCGTCGGTGCCTTCCAGCGACGCAACCGCGGTCTCGAGAGCTCGGGTTGTCGGGTTGCCATAGCGGGTATAGACGTACCCTTCGCGCTCGTTGCCGAAGACCGCATCAAGCGTCTCGGTTTCGTCGTAGAAGAAGGATGACGTGGGGTAGATCGGGGTGGCGGTGGGCGTGAAGTCCGGTTTTGGTGCGCGCTCGCCGGCATGGACGGCTCGGCTGGCAAAACCTCGGGCCGGACTGCTGTCGGTGCGGCCGTTGGACGAGACCACGGCGTGTTCCCTTTCTTGACCCCATCGTGAGGGGGCGGGTCGCTGGACGGGGAGTCTAGGGGGGAGCGCTGAAGGGCGTCAATCGACCGCGGGCTCATCTTCCGCGCTCTCCGCTGGCCGCTGGGCCGGTGTTGCCGGTTCGGCGAGTCTAGCGACGGGCGTGAGGCCACCGCGCACCTTGTCGCCGACCTCCACCAGGAGGGTTGCCGTTGTCGGCAAACGAAGGGTGACCTGAGAGCCGAATTTGATCATGCCCAGACGCTCTCCCTGGACCAGTGTGGTCCCCTCGGGAGCCCAGGTCACGATCCGGCGAGCGATCAGTCCGCTGATCTGGGTGACGACGCACGGACCGTGCCCGGTCATGAGGTAGCTCGCGAGTTGGTTGTTGCCGTGCGTTGCTGCGCGGGTCATCGCGTTTCGGTAGCCACCGGCACGCTGACGCTGCGCCACGACCTCTCCATCCACGGGAGAGCGTTGGATGTGGACATCCCACAAGGCAAGGAAAATCACGATCTCGGTGAGTTCGGCCTGGCAGTGGGCATCCCAGACGGGACCCACATGGATGACACGTCCATCCGCCGGTGACAGCGCCATCCCGGGTTGTACCACGATGGAGCGCTCAGGATCGCGGAAGGTGAGCGCAGTGGCGACGGCGGCGAAGAGCACCAACGGGATCGCCGGCGGAATTGCCAGCGCGACGGGCAGCCCCACCGCGATGAGCGCCATCAGCGCCG
>JALYMD010000041.1 GCA_030773875.1 Chloroflexota bacterium
CCATCGCGTCTGCCCACGCTTGGTGGCCTCGACCAGACCTATGGCGGCCAGCAGGACGACAAGCGGCCAGCTCGCCAGCGGAAACCCGATGCGGGAGAAGTGGACATGCCAGTTCATAACCGCCAACAGGGCAGCGCCAATGAGGGCTGCTCGAGACCCAACCGAGAGGCGGAGGAGTACGAAGAGGGCGGCCACGGTAATTGTGCCCATCAGGGCTGGAACGACGCGGACCGCGAACACGGTGTGGCCTAACCATGCAACGGCGGCAGCGGTCGCGTAAAGCGGACCGCTTGGCTGTCCAAGGGCTTGGGGGGAATAAGGCCCAATCCATCCTTCCCGCAGAATCCGCTGACCTTCGAGGCCGGTAATGGCCTCGTCGCCATGCAGACCAGATGGAAGAATGGAGAGATCGCTGAACCGCAGGAAAGCGGCGATGAAGAGGATCAGGAGCCCGAAGGGCCACTCCCACCACCAATGAACCAGCACCGGCGCCGCGGGTTCATCCGTCCGCACGGTTCGCTGCCCGCCGGCGAGGACGTGGCCAGGCGGCCGGTACCAAGCTCGGCTGCGCCAGAACCTGACCACATGAGACGCCGAAGCCGCTACACGTTCTAGGGCTCGAGCACTGCGCTGGTTCCCGTCGCGAGGGGAGCCCTCGGCCCGAAGACGAGCCACCTCCGCACGGAGCGCCTCCACTTCGGCTTGCAGCACCCGCATCTGGTCGGCACTGTCCGATGCAGGCTGCACCCCAACGGGGCGAGCGGTATTAGGCCGTTGCCCATTGCCCTCCATCGCTGGTGGATCCTGTTGGCGCTTCTCCATCGCCGTGAGAGCGTAGCATGGGATGAGGACCGGAAGAGTTCGAGGAGTCCAGGGGGCCGCACCTACCTAGCCGCCACATCCCCGTCAGAGAGCGTCGAAAACGCGACGTCAGCGTGATTCTCCTCGGCATAGCGGAGGTCCCAGGCCGTGGTAAACAGGACAACAGGACGGCCATCTCGGTCTTCAGCCCGAAGCCGGCCGCGTCCATCGCCGACCGCGGCGATCGCCTGCGGATCTCCCGACACCCAGCGGGCCGTGCTGTAGCTGAGGGGCTCCAGGTGGGTGGCGACGTTGTACTCGGCTTCGAGCCGGTACCGCACCACATCGAACTGCAGCGCCCCGACAGCGGCCAAGATCGGCTCCCGCCGACCACTGGAGACCGGATAGAAGAGTTGAATCGCCCCTTCCTCTTCGATCTGGGTCAATCCTTTGAGGAACTGCTTGTAGCGGTCAGCCTGGATGTGGCGGAGGAGGGCGAAGTGCTCGGGCGGAAAGCGCGGCAAGGGCGGAAACAGACCGATGTCCGTTTCGCTGACCGTGTCCCCGATCACGAAGAGCCCGGGATTGATCAGGCCCACGACATCACCGGCGTAGGCCTCCTCGACGACCTCCCGCTCCTGGCCGAACAGCTTCAATGGCCGGGCCAAGCGGACACGGCGGCGGAGGCGCGGATGCCAAACTTCCATGTCTCGCTCGAACCGGCCGGAGCAAACACGCAGGAACGCGACCCGGTCCCGGTGGCGGGGGTCCATGTTCGCCTGGATTTTGAACACGAAGCCGGAGAAGGCCGGGGCGTCCGCCGGTACCACCGTCTCCGATGCAGCGTGG
Organism: Chloroflexota bacterium; assembly: GCA_030773875.1. The sequence goes on from JALYMD010000041.1 coordinate 1,651, forward strand.
GGCCCGGGTTCCGGGGCGTGCTCAAGAAAGGAGTCCAGGAAGAGTTGCACCCCGAAGTTGGTCAGCGCGCTACCGAAGGAGACCGGTGTGAGCTCCCCGGCCAGGACCCGCTGGTGATCGAAGGGTGTGCCCGCCAGCTCCAGCAGCTCCAAATCCTCCCGAAGCGCAGCAGCACGGTCCTCCCCGATCGCCCTATCCAGCGCTGGGTCCATCACGTCCGCGACCTGAACTGGGGCGGGTTTGGACCCATGCTCGGTCCGCTCAAAGAGGTGGACGGTTTGGGTCGCCCGGTCGTAGACACCACGGAAGTCTGGCCCGTCACCGATGGGCCAGTTGAGGGGATAGGTCTGCAACCCCAGCACCCGCTCAATCTCGTCGAGCAAGTCCAGCGGTTGACGGCCGGGTCGATCCATCTTGTTGACGAAGGTGAAGATTGGGGTATGTCGCTGCCGGCAGACCTCGAAGAGTTTGAGGGTCTGCGGCTCGATGCCCCGGGCGGCATCCAGGACCATCACCGCACTATCGACGGCCGTGAGGGTCCGATACGTGTCCTCTGAGAAATCCTGGTGTCCCGGCGTGTCGAGCAGATTGAGCTGGCACCCCCCGTAGGGGAAGGCGAGGGTGGTCGAGGAGATGGAGATGCCGCGTTCACGCTCCATCGCCATCCAGTCCGACGCCGCGTGCCGCTGGCTCTTCCTGGCCGTCACCGACCCAGCCAACGACACCGCTCCGCCGTAGAGGAGCAGCTTCTCGGTCAACGTGGTCTTCCCGGCATCCGGATGAGAGATGATGGCGAACGTCCGCCGGCGAACGACCTCGGCACGTAGGGCCATGTCTGAAGCTTCAATGTGAGAGGACTCCGAAGTCCCCTCTTGCTCCCTCGTCGGCGATGGTGTGATGGTGGATTGCACGCGGCGTACTCCGTGGGAATGCGGCTAGGCCGCTCGTCATGTCACTAAGTGGAAAAACCGCGCCGACGGCAGTTCATCCGCACCTGTTACCGGGGCCCCGCCCGGCTGTACCGGTTGATCCTCCGATCGAGTCTCACCCAGCCGATAGGCGCTCATGGGAGTGGATCAGAATGCGTGATTGACAACACCGCTCCGTCCCGGAGGGCGCGGCGGCGCTGACCCGCCCGGGCCACGATCCTCAACTTCGCCGGACTAATCGTCGACTGTGGAGGAGGTAAGGACAGAACCAATAATCGGCTTGAGGTAGATGAGGTACTCGTTGATACCAACCTTGAGGACGCGACTCACGTGATAGCGGGTCTGATTCGTCGCATCCTTCCATACACCACCGGCCTGGAAGCGCCCCAGGCGCATCTCCCGGGCGGTCTTGGCAATCAACTCATAGGTCACCCGGCCGCACGCGTTGCAGGTAAAGTACTGGTCCACCTCATCGGTCGGCCCTGTATAGCCGCGCTGGACATGCCGGGTGTCGTCGCTGCCGCACCAAGGGCATCGGCGCTCGTGCTGAATTGGAGGTTGAGGGACCTGCATCGCTGCCATGGCGTCGGGCTCCCGCTCGCCTTTCCTGCCATGCACCGGCATCAGGACGACTTCGCTGAATTGTACCAGCCCACTGCCGCCTTTGAATGGCCGATCCTTCTCGCTGGTCCGATCCCCGGTCCACGAGCCCGCGCCGGCTAGGGTCCCGCTCGTCCCACGTCCTGCGGACCCACGTTCGGCGGTTCCCCGACGGGCGGTTAGCGGGCATAATGGGTCGCAGGCTTGGAACGGGTCTGCTCATCGACGGCAAATAAGCTGTCGCTGGAGCTACGGTACCATTGAGATCAGGATGCTGTTGATGGACAGGCCCACGACGTGCACATAGTGAGGTGTCTCCGGTGACCGCGGGAGAGAGAGGATCGGCAATGACGACTCCACCCATGATCCGCGTCGTTCCGCCGCCCCAAGTCGAATCCGAACCGGGCCGGGCTCAACTCCTCGACGGCCGCACCCTCATCATCGCCTCCAACCGGGGTCCTGTGACCTTCACTTTAGAAGAGGACGGCTCGTTCAGCTCGCGCAAGGGAAGCGGCGGCGTCGTGACCGCCGTGAGCGCCATCGCACGGGACCGGCAGCCCGTCTGGATCGCTGCCGCGATGACTGAAGGCGATCGTGCCCGGGCAGAACTCGCGCGGAAAAACGGCGAGGGTTTGATCAGCCCGCCCGGGGATGCCCCCGAGTTCCGGTTGCGGTTCGTTGTGCCGACGGCCGAGAGCTATCACGGCTACTACAACGAAATCAGCAATCCCCTCCTCTGGTTCCTCCAGCACTACCTCTGGGACACCCCCCGCTCGCCCGATATCACCGTCGACACCTGGAGGGCCTGGCACGAAGGCTACGTCGAGGTGAATCGCCTGTTCGCCGAGGAAATCCTGGCGGCATGCAAGCATTGCGAACAGCCACCCGTCATCATGCTTCAGGATTACCACCTCTATCTCTGTGCCGGGTTGATCCGCGAGCGGGACCCTGAAGCAATCATCCAGCACTTCGTTCATATTCCGTGGCCGGACCCCGACTATTGGCGCTTACTCCCGCTTGCGATGCGCCGCAGCATCCTTGAAGGCATGCTCGGCAACGATATTGTCGGTCTCCAGACCCCTAGCCACGCTCGTAGTTTTATGTATACCTGCGAGGCCTATGTTCCCGGAGCATCCGTCGACTACACCGGGTTCAGCGTCGAGTGGAATGGCCGTCGCACAGACGTGCGGTCCTACCCGATCTCCATCGACACCGCTGCCGTCCGCAGCGCTGCCTACAGCAAGGAGGCACGCAGCCACGACCGGTACCTCCCGAACCACTGGAACGAGTTCACGGTCCTCCGAGTTGATCGGGCCGAGCCCAGCAAGAACATCGTTCGCGGGTTCCAGGCCTTTGACCGTTTCCTGGAGGCACACGAGGAGTTTCAGGGCCGGGTCAACTTCGTCGCCATCACCGTTCCGTCCCGCATGGACGTGGAGGAGTATCAGGACTACCTCGACGATGTCAGCGCCGTCGTTGGCCGAATCAACGCGAAGTACGCGAACGTCGAGACCGGCTGGCAGCCCGTCCACATGATCATGGGCGAGAACTACCCACGCGCCCTCGCCGCCATGAAGTGGTACGACGTGCTCCTCGTCAACTCCATCATCGATGGTATGAACCTGGTCGCCAAGGAGGGCGCGCTGCTCAACGAGAGGAACGGCGTCCTCATCCTTTCCGAAGGCGCCGGTGCTGCTATTCAAATGGGCGACGACGCGATCATGGTGGCACCGGCCGACATCGAAGGAACGGCGGACGCCCTCTACCGGGCCCTGACCATGCCGCTGGACCAGCGCCGCCGTCACGCCGAGCGCCTGCGTCGTGTTGTGGAAAACGACGACGTGGCCGAGTGGTTCCGTCGTCAGCTTGATGACATCGCTACTCGTGCCCTCAGCAATGCGGAGGAAGCGGCGGCCCAGCACGGCACCCTGGACGGCAAGGGATCGTCCTCCGCGGATTAAGTCGTAGCCAAAGTCGCCCGTGAACAGGCCGGGAACCTTGTCTGGTCCCTAGCCTACGAGGCGCTGGTAGTCGCACCGGGCTGCATGTCCCCGTTGGCCTGTGTTGTTGATGATTCGAGAAAACCGAGGATGGCTTCCCGGGCTGGTAAGGCATCGTAGGCACCGGCCCGGGTGACGGCCAAAGCGCCTGCCGCGCTTGCAAACGGAAGCGCATCATCAAGGGAGAGCCCGCGCGCCAACTCCGCGGCGAGGGCACCGACAAACGCATCCCCGGCGCCGATGGTGTCTACGACCTCAACGGGCCATGCGTGATGGAACCAGACTCCGTGCGGATGGCACACGACGGCGCCAGCAGCTCCAAGCGTGACGATGACGGTATCGACATTCATGTGGTGCCGCATTTGGTTCGCTGCTGTTGTGGCACTCTCTGCGTCGGAGACAAGGGTCTGCGACAGCATTCCCGCTTCCACCGCATTGGCTACCAGCACGTCAACCTTGCCGTCAAACGCAGCTGCAACCAGGTTATCTTCTCGGTCCGGCGCAATGTTGAGCACGACAACAGGTGGTCTATGCGCCCGACTCGACCTCGCGATCGCTGCTGCCTGTGCTGAGCGTTCGAAAGGGATCTCCAGTTGCAGGAGGAGGACGGCACAATTAGCAATCACGTCCCCGGCGACGTCAAGCTCTGCTGCTCTGAGATTGCCTGCTGCGGCCGGGACAATAATTGAGGCGTAGTCGCCGTCTCCACCCGTGAGCACCGTGCTTGCGCCGGTGGGCAACTGGTGGTCAATCGACACGTGGGAGGTATCGACACCCTTCGCATTTAAACCCTCTCGCAGCTGTCTGCCGAAGAGATCATTCCCGACCCGGGCAACCAAGGCGGTAGCAGCGCCAGCT
>JALYMD010000042.1 GCA_030773875.1 Chloroflexota bacterium
CGTCTAGCGTTGCAAGGCTTGCCCGAGCGGGGAACGGTCGTTGAACTTGGAGCAGGCACAGGGGTACTTGCGGCAATTGGAGCCACGCGGGAGCGCCGGTGGGTCGCCGTCGACTCCTCTCCGTCCATGCTCGCCCGCGCAGTACGACGACGAAGGGCGTCCGGAGCATGCCTGCTAATGGCCACTACACAGGCGCTACCGCTCGCTGACGGCTGCTGTGATGCGATCGTTGCGACATTCCCGTCGGACTACATCCTGTCCCCGGTGACCCACGCAGAACTTCGACGCATCGTCATCCCGGACGGGCGACTCATCGTGGTACTGAGCGGCGAGCTACGTCCGTCGACACCTCGTCGGCCGGCACACCGAGCCGCCCTCACCCTCTTCTACGGTCGCTCTTCCCCAAGATCCCCCTCAGCAATGGAGATTGAGGGCTTCATCGGGACGGTGGCGCGAGAGCAGACCGACCATGGGTGGGCTACCATCCTGCGCGCAAGACGTTCCCAAGCGCCCCTGGTCTAGCTCCGGCGGTGACTCCCATAACCAGCCGTCTGCCGTCGTTGGCGGGCACGAGCAAGGGCATCTGAAGGAAGGGTGCCAGATGACGGGGCAGATTGCTCAGGTGACGCTGACTGCTGGGGGATGCTGTCTCCAGTTCCGGATGCTCCTCCGTTGCTGATTGCCGACGCTACGTCCGACTTCCCAGCCCCATCGCCTGCCTTGGCCTCGGCGACAGGCTCATCCATGAATGAGACATCGGCAAGCGGGTCGGCCTTGGTTGCGACCGTCGGTGCTGCGGCCGAGGCACCAGTTCCATTGGTAGCACTCTTGGCGGCCGCGGGCTTTGCGGTCTTGGGAGTCGCCGGCTTCGCGGGCTTTGGTTTAGCGCCGGCGGCGGTGGATGCGGTGGAACTCACGGTAGTGGCCGCTTTATTGAGATCTCGCTGGACACTCTTCGACACGTTGTCGACTTGAGATTTCATCCCGGTCAACTCGCCCGTGAGAGATGCCTTAAGATCGCCCGCGCCCGCCTCATTGACGGTCTTCTCGAACTCACCGCTCAGTTCCGACGTCATGCGGCGAAAGTCCCGCACAGCCTTCCCGGCCTGCCCGGCAACCTCCGGGAGTTTGCCCGGTCCGAATATGATGAGTGCAACCACCAGGATGATGACCATCTCTGGGGCACCGATGCCGAAGAACCCCATGGCGCGTTCCCTCGAACCCGTGCGGGCGCCGTCAACGGGCAGATCGTGGCAGAATCGAACCAGGAGTATAGCATCGGCCGGGTTGTCCCTCTGGAAGGGAACCCGGGTGTCGCGGCTGTCTGAGCCGCTTTAGGATGGACATGCACATCGTTGTCGGGCTAGGAAACCCGGGTCGTGAATACACCGGCACGCGGCACAACATCGGATTTATGGTGATCGACGAGTTAGCCGGACGCCTTTCGGTCACTGGGTCCCGCCGTCGCTTCCGTTCCGAGCTGGGCGAAGGAAGCCTGGCTGGAGAGAAGGTCGTGCTCGTGAAACCTCAGACCTATATGAACCTCAGCGGGGCGGCGGTTCGGGAAGTGGTGAACTGGTACCACAGCCCAACGGACGACATCCTGGTGGTGCTAGATGACCTCGATTTGCCGTTCGGCTCCTTGCGTCTCCGAAGCACCGGATCGGCGGGTGGTCACAACGGCCTCTCCTCGGTGATCGAGCAACTCGGGTCGAATCAAGTGCCCCGGCTGAAGGTCGGAATCGGGCGAGGCCGACTGTCCGCCACTGCCCACGTCCTGGCGCGTTTTTCTCCCGAGGAGCAGCGGGAGCTTGGGGACGTTGTCGGCCGAGCCGCTGATGCCGTCGAGCTTTGGGTGCAACAGGGCATTGTTGCTGCCATGAACCGCTTCAATGGTGGCGGCGGTTGAGAGGCGGCACAGGGAAGTCGACAGCGAATTGCGACCTGGCCCGGATGCGAGCGGTGCAGCCGGAAGAGGAAGGGAAGATCTTCGTGGAAGCTGAAGGGCGGGAAGGGACCGAACGGCAACTCATCGAACGAGTCGCAATCGTCGGCGCGGGAACGATGGGTACAGGCATAGCGCAGGTCTTTGCCGAAGCCGGTGTTGCGGTAACGCTCGTCGATGCAGCCCCCACTGCGCTTCAACGCGCCATGGCAGCAATGGAACGCAATTGGTCCCGATCCGTTGAAAAGTCCAAGCGGACCCCCGCAGAGGTCGAGGCTGCGCGGTCAC
>JALYMD010000043.1 GCA_030773875.1 Chloroflexota bacterium
GGCCAGGCCGACCAGCACGATGTAGAGCGTGACGGCCATCCCGTCATTGATCAAACTCTCGGCCTCGGCAATGACCGCCAGGCGCTTGGAGACCTTCAGCCCCTGGAAGACGCCGATCACGGCGACCAGATCGGTGGCGGCGACGATGCTGCCGAAGAGCAGCGCCGTCGCGAGCGGGATATCGAGGATCACCGTCAGCGCGCCCCCGACGACGAGGGCGGTGATCAGCACGCCGGGGACCGCCAGCACCAGCACTGGTCGCAGCAGCACGCGGAGTTCGCGGGCGTCCAGACGGAACGCGGCGTCGAACAGCAGCGGCGGCAGAAAGACGAAGAGGAGTACGGTCGGGTTAAGGTCCGGCACCTGCGTGACGTGGCTCTCCTCCAGGATCAGGCCGCCGACCACCAAGGCCACGGCATAGGGCACCTTGACCCAGCGTGCCAGCATTCCGACGAGCGCCGCTCCGAGCAGCAGCCAGGCAAACTGCTGGATTGTCCCCTCGATGCCTTGAAGGTCGTCCGGCCCGCTTTCCACCGCGAGTAACGCCAGCCGCGGCGAGAAGTGAGCCATGATCCCGAGCACCTCGTCCCCCGCCATCCGACTCCTCATCAACGTCAGGACGATTCAGGTGAGCGGGGCGCGCCGTTCCCCATCCAGGCGCCACCAGTCAGATGCCGCAGCGCCATCACACAGAGGACATAAGAAAAGGACCGCCTCGTGGCAGTCCCCCCCGAGCCGCGTGGATATGGGGCACGCGACAGCCCCGAGGCGTCAGGCGCCTCCAATATGAGCCTACTACAGCAGCGTCCCGGTTGCTACCAATCGGTCGCTTAGCCTACCCGCCACTGGCCAGCGCTCCCGTACTTGGGCCAGTCGCTCCAGGCGCAAGCACCTCGTGGTACAGCTCGGCGAGTTGGAGCTGGACGGGGACGGGGTGGCCGTCAAAGGCCGCCTGACCGGCGGAGGAAAGACGCTGGCGCAACACCCAGACCCGGCGGGCCTCAGCACGGTCGAACCGGTCAACCGCGGGGCGGTCAACACTCCAGACGCGGCACGCCTCGCTGGCGGCGAGGTCGTCGAGCGGCAGAAACCGCTCCTCCAGAAAGGCGATCCCGGGATCGGCGGGCGCCACACCGGGTCCGTCGGTGCGACGAGATCGCGCGGGCGGGATCGGCAGCGGGACGATGCCGCTTCGGCCCGTGCTGGCATCCTCATCAGCGCTGACGGCTACCTGCGGTTCGACGACCAGCGCGGCCCACTCCCCGGCACCAGGCGCCGCGACATCCCGGGCACCTCCAGTCGCGACGAAGCCGGCAGTGTCCGGGCGGCGCGTTTGGAGATAGCCGGCGAAGATGACGGCGACGCCGGCGGCCATGGCGATGTAGAGGTATTCCCGGTGGCCGAACCGGGTCAGGGTGCCACCGGCGGCGACGACCAGCGTGCCGACCAAGATCAACAGGCAGCCGATCATCCGGTTGCGCTGAATGCCCTGGCGCCAGAACCGCCAGGCCGAGACACCGAGACCGCCAACGATGATCGCAGTTCCGAGCGAATTGATCCCCGCCGCCAGCGCGATCAACCCCGGGCCGCGCTCAATCGCCTCCCAGCCGTCCGGGCCAAGCCGAGCAGCGTCCACGGGCGCCGCCCAAACCACAGCAGCAGCGACGGCTGTGACCAGCAGCGTGGCGCCTGGAGCAATGGCGGCGAATCGGCCACCGCGCGGGACCAGTAGGTAGAGCTCGCCAAGCGCCAGATATCCGACCACCAGCACCGCGCCGGTGAGGTAGTAGACCCGCGCTAGCAGCGTGGTCCAGCCGGCGAGTGAGCCGACCACCTCGGCACCGGCCGCGATGGCAAAGACGGCAAAGGCGATCGCCCAGGCGGCCTTATCGGGCCGCGGCCGACGCATGGCGTCCCGCGCGATGACAAGCGCGCAGATGAGGCTGATGAGGGCGGAGATGGCAGGAAAGGCGACCACGCGAGACTGCGCTCCAAAGCGGGCGGCGGGCGGAACCACGACAAGACGCAACTGTCGCCCTGATTCTACATGTCGGCCCGCGACGGCACGGCCGTCGGTGCAGCCATGCCAGGGAGCACGGGCCGAGATGTCGGATGACCCCTCGCTGCCGGCTGATTCTCGCCGTTTGCCCTGGTTCGTCCCGGCCAATCTGACACGTTGCGGCCTCTCAAATGCGCCGGGCCGCTTCATGTGGAGCGAGTCGTTCGCTCGCGGCGGTCAGGCAGTGATGAGTAGCCGGAGTCCGATGAGCTGCAGTCGAACGACGAAGCGGGAGTGGCATGGCTGATAGAGATATGGGAATTGGACGGAAGGGCCGGATCGGGCTCACAACAGCGAGCCGCCAATGATCGGACGCAACCGGAGCGGTTCTGTACTACGCGCCGGATTGGGCCTGGATGTAGGCGAGGACGTCGGCAATGCTCTTGTCGGAGATCCGGAAGGTTTCGAACTTCGTCGGGTGGTTCTGGCCCTGGCGCACCACCGCCAGCAGTTGCTCGTAGGTCAAGCCGCTCCCGGGACCACCAGCCTCGAGGAGGTTGCCTCCCTGGCCCGCCGGCCCGTGGCAGCCAATGCAGTTCAGCGTGAACTGCGTCCTGCCGCGGGTCACGTCCCCGAGGGCAACAGCGGCGCCTGGGCTCCCAGCCATAGCAGCTTCCGCCGTCCGGGTTGCGGCAGCCACCTGAGCGGCGGCCGTGCCGGTGGCGATCTCCTCGGCGCTACGCGTCGGCGTCGGTGTGATGCCGAGCGCCTGGTTGATTTCCTCCTCGGTGGCCCGGCCACAGGCCGCCACGAGGAAGGCAACGCCGATGACCGTCGCCAGCAGCGTCGATCGGGTGCGCATGGTCCCTCTGCTCCTGGCATGGTTCAGCGGCGGGGGCGCGTGATCAGTTGATTGGGTCGTTCGCTTGGCGGACGAGGACCCTGGAATCACCTAGGGGCCGTGGGTCGTGCAGGCGCTGCACGCTTCGGAGCGGCGGGAGCATACCAATCGACCTTAACCCCGTCAATGCACCCGCGTGGCCCAAGCGTCACGGCCGCATGTAGACGGCACGGAAGCGACGCGCAGGCGGATCTTCGTCGTCGAGGAAATCCTCGAATGACTGCTCTCGCAGGCCATGGGTCACAAAGCAGTCGAGATTTGTGCGCGTGAGGGGCCAGGGCATGCGACCGGGCTCATCCTCCGGTTCACGACCACGGCAAACGACGAGGAGGGTGCCGCCTGGAGCAACAACGTCAGCGATCCGCCTCGTGGCACGCAGTCGCAGATCCAGGGGGAGCACCTGGAGCGTGTAGACCTCCAAGACGAACCTGAAGACGCCATCCCATGCCGCCGGGCTCGCCAGGAGATCGGTGACGTGGTACCGAACTAGGGTCCAGGGAAAGCGTTGCCTGCACCAGGTGATGGCGGTCGGCGAGATGTCGAAGGCATCCACGTCGAAGCCTCGACGAGCGAGTTCTTCGGCGTCATCACCGAGACCGCAGCCGACAACGAGGGCGCGCTCGCCGTTCCCACGCCGGCCGGTCCTCGCGAACCAGTCCACCACGTGCGGATTGGGCGCCAAGTCCGCCCAGGGAACCGCCGTCCGATCCCCGCCCGCGCCCGCGTAGAGGGGTTCGAACCAGCCGAGGGGATCGTCCCTGTTCAACGAGTCGGCCGCCAGGGCACGCGCCCGGTCACGAGCCCGCTCTGTGGCTATCTCGCTCTCCCAGTTGGCGGTCACGCACAAGGCTCCGGCCTACCACAGCTCCTCGGCGTCGTCATGCCAAGCCTCCCCGAGAGACTCCCGCGGTCGGGGGGAGCGGTGACCACCCTCGAACCCTCGTGGCCGCCCAGGATGCGACGAGCGCGCCACGCTCGAATACTTACCGGCACCTATCGCCGGCGGGCGGTACTGCCTTCCTCGTCCCAGCGGAGGAGTTCCTCGACTTCAGTGAGGGTGGGGACGCCGGTCGGGCCGATCGCCCGGAGGCTAAGCGCCGCGACGGCGTTGGCAAAGCGGCCGGCGGTGACCGCCGATGCGCTGCGATCGGTCGCTCGGCAGAAGAAGGCAGCGGCGAAGACATCACCAGCACCGGTGAGATCAACCGTGGGAATCTTGAATCCCGGCAGGTCAACCGTCTCGCCGCCGTAGAGCACGCGGGCGCCTCCCTCACCCCGGGTGATGACCCCAAGGCGGCGACTCCCAACGCGCTCCACCACCTCACGCGCTTGGCTGATCTCTTCCACGCTGACGACGACGCCGTCCAGGCGGCTGAGCAACTCGGGCGGGAGGCGCAAGTGAGTGTGCTTGACCTTGCCGCCCGTTTCCCGCGGCCACTCCCGCATCCAGCCCTGAGGGGTGGCGCCCAGAAAAGTCGGGGTCAGGGCGCCAGTCGTCTTCGGGTCGATCTCGTCGGCGATCGGCCCGAGGTGGATCACCCGGGCGTTGCGCCAATGGGGCGGCAGGCCGCGGAGATCGATCGGACCAGCCCAGTGGCGGACAGTCTGGACCCGGCGGTCAGCCATGTACTCGTTGACGAAGGTGGTGGGTCGGTCCGCGTCCTGGCAGATGATGCTCAACTCGCCTGCAAACTCCGCCAACGATGGCACCACCATGCCATCGAACGTGCCACCGAACGCACCCCGCGTGAGGACACCGACACGCCAGCCGAGGCGGGCGGCCGTCAGCGCGGAGTAGAGCGCCGTGCCGCCAAGGACGACGCTCCCGTCCGGTTGAAGGTCAGCACAGATGTGGCCGATGACGAGATATTGCGGCGTGCGCTGCGTCTGGACCGCGTTGAGGTGGCGGTTGGGGGCCAGGGGCTGCCGCCCAGCTTCCCCTGTCTGTCGCGGGCGGCGACTCGAGCGTGGTGGCAGCGAGGGGTCTCGCTCCTTTTTCTTGCCGCCACCGCCGGGCGCGGAGGCGCTCCGACCGGCACCTCCACCAGGGCTGCCGTCACGAATCGGTGCCCGGGGCGGGGTAGAGCGAGGGCCGCTCGGGCGGCTTGGGAGCCGGTCTGGACCATCTCCAGCACCCGAGTCCTGTGGACCCGGCCCCGTCTTCGTCGGATCGCGGCGTGATGGGTCAGACACGCGGCTGAACCGTGATGCGTCGCATGCTTCCCTCGCCATTACTCTCCGTCGTGACCTCGGGGTTGGACTGCAAGGTGAGGTGGACGATGCGCCGCTCGTTCGGTGGCATCGGCTCCAGCACGATCGGCCTTCGGCTCCGAGCAACCTGCCGGGCCACGCGCTCGGCGAGACCGACGAGTGATTCCTCACGACGGGAACGGTACCCCTCGATGTCGAGGATGACTCGCGTCCACGTCTCCAGTTTGCGGTTCGCCAGCAGGTTCACCAGGTACTGGATCTGAGCCAGATTGTCTCCCCGCCGGCCAATCAGCATTCCAAGGTCGCGGCCCAGCACATCGATGAAGATCGTCGGCGGATCGTCCGGATTGAGCGGTACGGAGGACGGATTATCGACAGCGACGACATCAGCGGTAACGCCCATCCGGACGAGCAGTTCCTTCACCACGGTTTTGACGGTCTGCTCATCTGCCGCGTCTACCCGATCTACAGGGCGCAGGGCCGGCCGGGTCCGCATCGGCTCCCGCTCCCGGCTGGGCCGACGATCCCGCTCCCGTGGGGGGGCGCCCCGGCTGGAGGGTCGGTCGCCAGGCACGCGGCGCGGCATGGGCGGCCGGCGGCTGGCAGCGCGAGGCTCCGGCTGGGAGGCCATGCCCTTCGCGGTGACCCGAACCAGGGCCTCAGCGTCCTCGTCGGGTCCGGCATCGGAGAGGATCTCGATGTCGACCTCGTCCTCGGTCCGACCGAGTTGCTCAAGGGCGAGCTGAACAGCCGCCTCGACAGAGTAGGCCTGGATCTCGACGCTGGTCCTGCGATTCCCGTCCATCCATGTCCTCACTCGGTTCCTGAGGGCGGGGCATGCTTCAGACCCCGCATCGCGTTCCGCACCCGCCCGCGCGGCGCGGGAGTCCTGGGCAACGGAATGTGGTCTCCCGGTGGTCCTCAGATATCCTGGTCCGGTGCCGTTGGCGGGAGCAATCGGGCGTTATCGCGTGCTGGGAAGGCTGCAGGAACGCCCGTGCCCGTGCCGCGCAGGCGATACCATCCCCCCCACGCAGCATTTGGTCAAGAGAGCGATAGCTCTAGGATGGCGTTGGCTCGTCCCGCTTGCGGACAGGTCGCGATTTTCGCGGCACGGCAGCCGTTCCCCGCCCATTGCCACCAGCCTGCCCGGTCACGATGGCTTCGACCGGTCGTTCAGCGGCGCCCGCGGCCGACACGCGCTCCGTCGCGCCGTTCGCGGTCTTGCCACCACGACCAGCGTTGCCAGCACGACCGGACGGGGCGCGGCGGGTGCCGCTGCCGGATTGGCCGGTGGCACGCTTGCGAGACTGGGTCCCGTCACCCGCGGCCGCGTCGACCTTGGCCTGGTAGCCGCCGTCGGCCCTGGCAGGGCCCGATCGTGCTCGCTGCTGGGCCTCGCTACGCTCAGCAGCCTGCTGCTGGGCTTCTTCCATCTTGCGCTGGAACCAGCCCATCGCGCCGGCGGGACGCGCGGAGGCGCCATCCTCGTCGCCGCTCATCACGACCACCTCATCCAGGCAGCGCGGGGGGCGATAACCGATCCGGCGGTGCTCCGGCAGCTCAGGCAGACTGGGCACCCACTCCTTCATGCTGCCCCAGCCGGTGATGAACCACTGCTGGACGACACTGAAGACACTCTGGGCGACCCAGTAGACCACGGCGCCAGAGGCGAACCCCCAGCCGAAGAGAATCACCGTCAGCGGCATGAAGTTCATCATCGTATTCATCATGGCCTGCTGCGGGTCGGTGACCTTCTGGTGCGCTGGGCGCATCATCTTGGTCTGGATGAACTGGAAGACGCCGGCCGCGATCGGCAGGACCTTCCAAGGGTCCGCCGCGCCGAGGTCGTTCAGCCAGAGGAACCCGTGTGCCCACTCGCCCTGCTCGCTGCGGGAGAGGTTGACGATGGCCTGGTAGACACCGAAGAAGATGGGGATCTGGATCAGCATCGGCAGGCAGCCGGCCATCGGGTTGACGCGGTGCTCGCTGTAGAGCT
>JALYMD010000044.1 GCA_030773875.1 Chloroflexota bacterium
TCTGCATCTCTGCCGGCGGGAGGAGGGCTCCATGCACCGCATCGTCAACCGCCGCGCGCTGCTGGCCCGCGGTGCTGCCGCGACCGCCGCCCTGGCGAGCGCTCTCGGTCTCCGGGTCGCCGCCGGCGCCGAGTCCCTGACCGTCTACCGGCTCGACCCGGGCGACTGCGCCGGGTGTCAGACCTGCAACGCCTGCCGCGGCCATGCCGCCAACAAGCTCTTCGTCTCGTTTGCCGCCGCCGACGGGGGACGAGCCCACCCTGGCTGTGACTGCAAGGTAGTTGAGGAGCCAATGGCCGAAGCCACCTGGTTGGCGCTCTTCGGATCGGTGGACAAGCGGCACGAGCGGGTGCGGGCCATTCTGGAGGCCTGAGGGGCAGCGGCGCAGGCTCCGGCGACGAGGGCCCGACTACGACACCCTAACCTGCGAGGTTGGTTTCCGATCGCCGCGGCGTCGTCGCTCTGAAGGAGTGTAGCCGCTGGGCTCGACTCCACTCTAGATGCCGCCCTGTCGCGGACGACGTGCCTCCTCGTGCGAACCGTCCCTGCGACCCACTGTTGTAGTGCTCTGCCCTCGGATCAGCTCGATCGGCGACGCCAACCGCTGATAACTGCTCCATGGCCGCTGTTTCTAGAGGCTGTTTTCTAGAGGCTGTTATGGAGTTTGGGGGAGGCTCTCGGGATGGACAGCCTCCCCCGCAAGCCGTACCCCAGCGCCGTAAGCGACGAGGAGTGGGTCTTCGTCGCCCCCTCCTTGACGTTGATGGACCCGGCCGCCCCCCAGCGGCGTCACGATCTCCGCGAGGTTTTGCACGGCCTGCGCTCCAGCGTCCGCGGGAGGCTGCCATGGCGGCTGATGCCGCACGACCTGCCCCCCTGGCCCGTTGTCTCCCAACAACCCCGCCGCTGACTAGCGGTCGGCGTCTTCGCGATCGTCCACGATCTGCGCATGCTGCTGCGGCTGGCTGAGGGGCGCCGAGCCGAGCCAACGGCTGCGATCTTTGACAGCCGCACCCTGCAGTCGACGCCCGAAAGGGGGACGAGTGCTGGCGACGATGGACACACGCGGCGGAAGGGATCGAAGGTTCACGCGGCGGGGGACAGTCTCGGCCACCTGCTGGCCCTGCATGTCACGCCCGCCAACGCCCCGGGACCGCACCCAGGTGGACGGCTGCTGACGCCGTGCAGAACGCGACCGGACAGACGGTGGAGGTGGCGTTCGTTGACCAGAGCTCCACGGGCGAGGCGCCAGCGGCGGTGGCCGAGGCCGTGGGAATCCGGCTGGATGTCGTCACGCTGGCGGAGGCGAAATGGGGCTTTGTGCTCCTGCCGCGCTACTGGGTCGTCGAGCGGAGCTTCGCCTGGGCCGGGCGCTTCCACCGCCTAGCCCGCGACGGCGAGCGGCTGCATACAACGCTGGCGGGCTTCCACTTCGTCACCTTCTTTGCTGGCTCTCCACGCGGCGTCGCTGCTGCTGTGGCTCTTCTGAAAGTCCATAACGGGCTCTTAGGGGTTTTTACTCTTACAATTCTCTGCAGCCCCTGCTACCGTGACTCCACCTCGGACATGATGCAGCCCGGCGCGGTCCTGCAGTGGTCGCCGATGAGCCGGGTGAAGTGAATGGCGAATTCGGTCGGGGCCGTGTCGGCCGACCCCTAATGGACGCAAGCGGATCGGGCGGGCTAAACGGTCCGAAAGGGAGCGATCTCATGGAGCGTGTAGGCAAGGCGCAGGCGCTGCGAGTTCTTGTCGTCGTTGGCCTGGTCGTCGCGTCGGTGGCGGCCATGCGGCCGAGTCCGGTCGGGGCGCAGCAGGTGCCGGGAGCGATCCCCGGGCAATACATCATGACACTTCAGGCGGGCGTTGATCCCTTTGCGAAGGCCGATGAGCACGCTCGAACGCACAGTGTCGGTCTGCTCCACGTCTACCAGTTTGCCCTCACCGGTTACGCGGCCGTGATCCCAGCCGCCCGCCTCGCCCAGGTTGAGGCGGATCCGGCCGTGATCGCTGTCAGCCCGGACCGTGAGATCTACGCCATCCAGGACAGCCAGGCGCCGGGCGGGCCGCCGTCCGATCCGGACGCGACGGAGACGCTGCCGACGGGTGTCGACCGCATTGACGCTGAGGGGCAGGGACCGGGCGCACCGGTGGCGGTGATCGACACCGTCATCGACCTTGACCACCCGGACCTCAATGTCGCGGGTGGCGTTAACTGCACGAGTGGACCGAGCTACGACGACGGGAATGGGCACGGCACTCATGTTGCCGGCACTATTGGGGCGTACGCCAACGGCTTTGGAGTGGTTGGGGTGGCCCCGGGCACGCCCGTCTACGCTGTCCGGGTTCTCAACAACGGAGGGTTCGGCACTTGGTCGAGCGTGATCTGCGGAGTCGACTGGGTGTCGGGGTCCGGGATCACGATCGCCAACATGAGCCTTGGCGGGGGCGGCAGCGATGACGGCAACTGCGGGTACACCGACGGTGACGCCCTCCACCAGGCCATCTGCACCTCGGTGAACACGTACGGCGTTACCTACGCGGTGGCGGCCGGCAACGACGCCTTGGACGCGGCGGGGTCCGTGCCGGCGGCCTACGACGAGGTGATCACCGTCTCGGCCCTCGCCGACTTCGACGGTCAGCGCAACGCTGCTGGTGCGGCGACATGCCGGGCCGACGAGGATGACTCCCTGGCTAACTTCAGTAACTATGGTGCTGATGTAGACGTCGCTGCCCCAGGCGTCTGCATCCTCTCGACCTGGCCGGACGGTTACAACACCATCTCCGGCACGAGCATGGCCAGTCCACACGTCGCCGGTGCTCTCGCCCTCGGCGGCTACGGCTTGGAGACGGACCCAATCGACGACGACGGCGTCTGCGGCATGGTGGACGACCCAGACGGGATCAACGAAGGGATTCTCAGCCTCGGCAGGGCTGTCAAGCGCTGTAGTTGATCGGCGCGGTGGCTGTTTGCGACCTCGGCATCACCCGCCGAGGTCGTCCCCTTGGTCCGCACCATCCTGGAATGGGAAACGGACCGATTACCAGCACATTCATGAATCGGAAGGGAGTGGGACTGTGGGGCACCAACCCCATCGCTAGACCATGCCGCCCGCCGTGGTGGCCGTTCTCCCCGGCCCTTCCAGGGTTGTGCTCGACCCGCGCTACTGGGGGAGCCACCCCGGCGGCGTCAACCAGACGTATGGGCTGATCGAGCGGGACTTTACCCTGAAGGTCGCCCGAGGCGCCGGCGGGATCCTCGCCTCCTCCGGCTACTCGGTCGCCCTGACCCGCTGCGACAACGCCACCCACCTCGGCAACAGCGAGCTAGGGAGATCGCCAACGCCTGCGGGGCGGAGGTCTTTGTCTTCATTCACTTCAATGCATCGACGGATGCGAGCGTTAACTACACCCACACGTTCTAGGGTAAGCGTCGCAAGGACGAGGCGTTCGCCCAGCACATGAACGGGGCGCTCTGGCCGGCGCTGGAGTACAACACCGCCAGTAACCTCACCAACCTGACGAAGGGGGGGACGTGGCAGTTCGCCACCGCCTCGCTGCTCCAGGCGACGATGCCCAGCACCTTGGGGGAGACTATCTTCGTCTCCAACGCCGGAGAGGCGCAGCGCTTGTCCCAGGACGGGGCGCGCGTCGAGCAGATCGCGAGCGCTATCGCCGGCGGTGCCGCGGAGTGGGTCGGCTAGAATCTATTGGAAGGTCGACCGGTCGGCAAAAGCGAGACCGGACGCTGCGGGGACGTTGACGTTTTCACCATAAACGGGCAGTCGTACCGATCCGCTGGTCGGCCGCCGTGGGCGGGTGGCCCGAAGCGGGTGGGGGCGATCCACCCCGGCACCGGCGGAGCCGTTGACGCGGAAGACGGAACGGGGCGTCCGCCATGGGTCGGGACGGGGCAGGGCAAGCCGTGTAGCTGAGACCCACCAGCACCCACGTCTCAACTCCGTCC
>JALYMD010000045.1 GCA_030773875.1 Chloroflexota bacterium
GTCCGGCGCCGGACCGGCGACTTGTCCCGCCATCGCGACGCGCGCTCGGGACAGCATGGTCCGATGCATCCTCGGGATCGGACCGGCATCAAACCCTCGGATCTTAGATCGTGCCGCGGTCAATGACCTCCAACGCAAGCAACTGCGTTGGCATCCCCGGGAATCAAAATGACCGACGGCGCTACGCCAGCAGGGAGTGCATTGCCGGCCCCGCATCGCGCCCACCGGGAAGCCCGAATCTCGTATGCTTTCGGTCATGACAGGTATTGACCATCTGTTAGCCACATCCCGATCCGTCTGCCAACCAGATAGCCTTCTAGCGTTCCACGACGCTTCTGGTCCTAGCGGTCCACGGTGTCTGCCCATGGCCACCTAGAGGTGGTCCTGGGGATTCTTCGGTCGAACGTCCGTGTGGCGGAGGAATGGTCATGCCCGAACTGACTGAAGAGGGTCTCCCTCGCCGGGTGACCGTGGTCGAAGTTGGTCCTCGTGACGGGTTGCAGACCGAGCCAGCGCTCGTGCCGACAGAGGCGAAGGTCACATTCGTGGAGGCGCTCGCGGACGCCGGTCTTCCCGTCGTTGAGGTCACCAGCTTTGTCAGCCCCTCCGCCGTGCCCAAGCTCGCTGATGCCGAGGAGGTGCTGCGCCGCGTCAAGCGCCGAAGCGGGGTCCGGTACCCGGTACTGGTACCGAACATCCGGGGGCTCGACCGTGCGCTGGCCGCCGGTGCCGATGCCATCGCCATCTTCGCGTCGGCCACCGAAGCATTCAGCCAGGCGAATCTGCGTGGATCGATCGATGAGACCTTTGGGCGATTTGAGCCTATCGCGCAGCGAGCCCGCTCTGATGGTCTTTGGCTTCGTGGCTACATCTCCGTTGCCTTCCATTGCCCCTATAGCGGTCCGGTTCACCCGACCGCCGTCAGGGCTGTAGCGCACCGCCTCCTTGACCTTGGGTGCGACGAGTTGGCCATCGCCGACACCGTAGGCGCCGCCACGCCGAGTGAGGTCGATGCGCTCCTGGACGATCTGCTCACGGTTGTGCCCGTCGATCGACTCGCACTCCATTTCCACGACACTGGCGGGATGGCGTTGGAGAATGTCGAGGCTGGGCTCCGCGCGGGCGTCAGGATCTTTGACAGCTCCGCCGGCGGTCTCGGTGGTTGCCCGTTCGCCCCAGGCGCACCGGGCAATCTCGCGACCGAGAGGCTCGTCTCCTATCTCGAAGCTCGCGGTATCCAGACTGGAGTGGACGTCGACCCGGTCATCACCGCCGTCGTGGCGCTGCGGGCGGCGTCTCCGCATCCAGCGCCGGCCTAGCTCATGGCCCGGCGTCGCTCTGTGGTTACCCACCCCCAGCCTCCATTCACGGCCGCGTCCCACCCGGGAGCTGGCCCCGTGAGCGGGGCCGAGGGGCTCACCACTCGGCGATCGCATTCGTTCAGACAGTCATTCACTCCCATGGCCGCTCGATCTTGATCGGGTACTGGCTCGTTATCGCCATGGTCTTGTGCGCCCTGATTGCGGTGGTGGTGGCCTTCGCCATTGAGGCTCCCGAGCACGAGATTGTGCGGCATTCGACGCCACCTCGGTCGACTGCCCCGCAGAAGCAGGTCTGGTTGGCCCTTGGCGCGTCCGGGACCACCGCGAACGAACTCCAGGACGAAACTCCCGCGCCGTGGGCCTCTCTGTTGATCGGACATCTCCCTCCGCAAGCCGTCGGACACAACCTATCGACTCCGCATGCGACCGTCGCCGAGGTCCGGCGCGACCAACTGCCAGCCGCAATCACCTCGTCACCGCACGCAGCCGCCCTCTGGGTTGGGCTCGACGATCTGCTGCAGGGCACCTCAATCGAAGCGTTTGAAGAAGACCTGCTGGCGGTCCTGGCACGCCTCTCAGCCACCGGTTGCGCCGTCGTCCTTGGCACGGTGCCAGATGTCGTCGGCCAGCCAGAGCTTCAAGCCCTCGGCTTCACCGATGAACTCCTCCGCCTCCATGTACAGCACTGGAACGCCTCGATCACCCGGGTAGGGTCGGCGCTCGGCGCGACGGTGATTGATGGCTTCGCAGGTTCCGACGACATCGAGGTGCGTGTCCGTTACCTCGATGACCCAGAGGTCTTCCTCTCGGCGCGCGGCCATACCCACCTCGCCGAACTCCTCTATCCACTCATGCTCCAGACCCTCCCTGCTAGCCGATAGCTGTGTTCCATCAACGCGCGGCAGGGGGTTGTATTATCCGCCCGGCCTCGCTCAGTCCACGAGGGCCTCACTGGCAGGCCGCCTCACGACTGAGGCCCACCGTGGCGACGGGCATCGATTGAGAAAGGACCTTCACGAGATGGAAGAGCGAGCCTCAGACTTCCTGCGCCACCTGCTCGATGCTCCCGGCCCTTCAGGCTACGAGCGAGCTCCGGCGCGGGTATGGCGCCAGGAAGCGGAGACGTTCGCCGATGAGGTCTACGGCGACGTCCTCGGCAATTCCTACGCTCGTCTCCGCGGGGATGGCCGGCCGAAGGTCGTGATTGAGGGGCACATCGACGAGATCGGCTTTCTGATCACGCACATCGACGAAGAAGGATTTCTCTGGTTCGAGCAGATCGGCGGCTGGGATGATCAAGTCGTGGT
>JALYMD010000046.1 GCA_030773875.1 Chloroflexota bacterium
CTTTCAGGACACCGACGATCTGTTCCTCTGAGAACCGGCTCCGACGCATACCGTCCTCCTTGGGGTGCCATTCACCCCCAGAGGACTCCCATTTTCGCCGGACCAGCTTTCGGGGGGCAGGTCACGATGACCGCTCCCCGTGAGCGACGGAGCGGTGTCTCGCTCAAGCCCGTTGTCAATGCATTGAGATGTCGCCGAGGCGAGGTTGGTCGGGGTAATCGAGACACCTGGTGTGCTCCAGCAACGCGGAGGACGAGCATGACAAGGACATTCTCCGTAGAGCCCTACACCCCGAACGACCACGCAGCCTGCTTGCGCATCTTCGACAGCAACACCCCGCGCTTCTTCACCCGAGAGGAGCGGTCGGCCTTCGCGGCCTTCCTCGATGCGCTCCCGGGGCCGTTTTGGGTCGTGCATGGGCAGCCAGACGGGGACGTCATCGGCTGCGGCGGCGTGAGCGTGACGGACGAGGGTCGCTCGGCGTGGCTCCGGTGGGGCATGGTGGCGGCCGAGCACCACCGTCAAGGCATTGGGCAGCGATTGCTCGAGACCCGGCTTCGCTGGATCGCCACTCAACCGATGGTCGAGACGATCAGGGTAGCAACCACGGGTGCGGTGAGCCCGTTCTTTGCGCGGATGGGGTTCGAGGTGGTCCAGGTCATCGAGGGCTACTATGGGCCCGGGATGGCCCGGTATGATCTTGAGCTGCGGCGAAGACCACGGGAACGCCCCCGATGAGCCTCCCTGCCCCTCCTGCAGGACCACAGGAGCTCGGATCGCACATCGCGATGTCGGGTCATCGTGGTGTCTGAGGGGGCTGGGCCGCTTGACAAGCGTCCCGAACCAGGGGCTTCCTGACTGGGCCGCCTCTGCAGAAGGCGGTGGGGCCTCTACCTGAAGGATGGTGAAGGATCGAACCTGACAAGACGGTCTTGGTGCTGGTCAGCGGCGCGCCGGGAAGTGGCAAGACCACACTCGCCCGGCGGCTTGCCGAAGAGCTCGGATTCCCCCTCCTGACGCGGGATGGCTTGAAGGAGACGCTCCTGGACGTTCTGGGTGCCCCCGATCGCCCCACGTCGCAGCACCTCGGATCGGCGTCCTACGCGCTCCTCTACGCCGTCCTCGATGTCCTCGTGGGGACGATCCCCGGCGTCATCGCCGAGAGCAACTTCGCGCGCGGACGGTCGGAGGCCGACCTGCGGCCCCTCGTCGCGCGAGCGCGCACCGTCCTCCTGCACTGCCAGACGACATCTGAGGAGGTCGAGCGCCGCATCGTCACCCGCTCGGGGGCCGGGGACCGCCACGCCGGGCATCACGACACGGAGGCGCTGCCCAGCGTGCTGGAGGGAATCACCAAGGGCATCTTCAATCCTCTGGAATTGCCGCTGCCGGTGCTCAGGATCGACACCACCGACGGGTATACCCCCGCCTTGCCCGACATCGTGCGGTTTGTCCGGGAGGCGTGATGCTCGGCCGTACAGGCAAACCGGTGAGCCGACCTGCGTGCGGCTTCGACGTGGAGCGTCCCACGTAAAGCGTGACCTCATCGGACCCGATAGACCGGCGTACAGATGTCGGTCTCGGTCCGCTCCACTACCGGAAGCCCGGAGCCCGGGAGCACCCGCGCTGCGATCTCGCCAGCGCTACCCAACACGATCTCCGGCCGTCACACTGCCCGCTCCCGTCACCGACTCCAGGCACTGGTCAGCGGGGCTCGAGGCGCGGACGCGTGCAGCCTGGGCGACAATCCGTTGCCGCGGGAGCCGGGCTTGCTCGCCCCCTTGTGCTCCAGCTGGTGGGGGCGGAGCACAAGGGGACCACGATGTAGTACGTCCAGCCCAAGCAGCCGTCAGCATCAGCCTGGCGTCGGAGGTCGACCGGCACCCGCTCCCACACCCGGCGGCCTCGCTGGAGCGCCGAGCGGCACGCTGACTTTCCGCACCAAGACCTCCAATCGCTCCAGCTCGGCATCTGAGAGCACATCCAGGTCCCACCGGTCGCCGAACCGCCTTCCGTTAGGATCACGGGTGCAGATTGCAGCCAGCGCCTCCACCTCGGCCACCTCCGCCGCGGTGAGGATGGCCAGGTTCACCGACCGAGCCGGCGGCTTGGGTTCGGGCAGCACCGTCCCGACCCGCTCCAGCCGTCGCCGCAGCACCCTACCCCCCACCACCTAGAGCGACTCCCACGCCACGCCCACGATGAGACGCACCCGGGTCGTGTCGCGTCCACAGTCGGGACAGACCGCCGGCCAGGGCAAGGGGTCCTCCGGGCTGGCGAGGCACGCCACCGGGCCCCAGTTGCACCAGACGGGATACGGGGGTGTCCGCA
>JALYMD010000047.1 GCA_030773875.1 Chloroflexota bacterium
AGCAAACACGCTCGCCCGGCGGCCCGTCTCGTTTTCAGCACAACTTGGAGGGGATGGAGGCCGGGATGCCGGAACAGGTGCCCAACGAGCACGAACCTGCGGGGCCGGATCGGGACCGGGTGGTCACGGCGCTGTCGTCCCTCACCCCCGACCCCCGCAACGCCCGCTCACATTCGGACCGCAACCTCGCCCAGATCGAGGCCGCCCTACCCGAGGTCGGAGCAGCTCGCTCGGTCGTCGTCGACGAGGCCGGGGTGGTCCTCGCCGGCAACGCCACCGTCGCCGCGGCAGCGAAGGCCGGCCTCACCCGCGTCCGCGTCGTCGAGGCGGACGGCACCGAACTCGTCGCCGTCCGCCGGACCAACCTCACTCCCGAGCAGAAGCGCCGCCTAGCCCTCCACGATAACCGCGCCGCCGAACTCGCCGACTGGGACACCGAGGTGTTGGCGTCGCTGGCACACGAGATGGATCTGTCGGATCTCTGGGAGCCAAACGAACTTGCCGACCTCCTCGCCCAAGCCGAGGCTCCACCGGCTGCCCTGCTCGGCGATCCTGACGAAGTCCCATCCCTCCCCGCCGACCCCATTACCCAGCCGGGCGATCTCTGGCTGCTGGGTCGTCACCGCCTCCTCTGTGGGGATGCCACGAAGGCGGAAGACGTCCGCCGCCTCATGGCCGAGGAGACGGCTGCCTGCCTCTGGACCGACCCGCCCTACGGCGTCCACTACACGGGCGGTACCTCTGACGCCCTCACGATCGCCAACGACGACCCAGATGGATTGGAAGACCTGCTGCGGGCCTCGTTCGCCAATGTCTCCGATGTCTTGATCCCCGGCGCCCCCTTCTACCTCGCCCACCCCGCCGGCCCTCTCGCCCTCCTCTTCGGTCAGGTCGTGACGGAGTTGGGGTGGCGGCTGCGCCAGACCCTGGTCTGGGTCAAAGACAGCTTAGTCCTCGGTCATGCCGACTACCACTATCGGCACGAACCCCTCCTCTACGGCTACCTGCCGGGTGGGGAGGGACGACGGGGTCGGGGCGGCAAGGGCTGGTTCGGCGATGATGCGCAGACGAGTGTCTTCGAGATCCCCCGTCCCAAGGCTTCTCCCGACCACCCCACCAACAAACCCGTCGCCCTCATCACGGCGATGCTCGCTAACAGCACCCGCCCGGGTAACTTGGTCCTCGACCCCTTCGGCGGCTCGGGCTCGACCCTGGTGGCCTGCGAGCAGCTTGGGCGACGGGCTCGGCTGCTGGAATTGGACCCGAAGTACTGTGATGTGGTGGTACGGCGGTGGGAGGACCTGACCAAGAAGCAGGCGGAGCGGGTACCGGCCGACGGCGAACCGGGCGATCCGGCGGCCGCGTGACGAGGTTGGGGCGTGACAGCATGGGGCAGAATGTGACACCCGAGGGACTCTCCCCCAAGCAGTGCAAGGCGGTCGAGGCCCTTCTCACCACCGGGGAGGTCGCCGCGGCGGCGCAAGCAAGCGGGGTGAGCCGCAACACCCTCTACCGCTGGCTCAAAGAGCCCCTCTTCCTTGCCGCGGTGCGGGAGGCGGAGTCCAAGGCCCTGGATGACCTCTCCCGTCTGCTGGTGCGGCTAGGGCGGACAGCAGCAGCGACCTTGGCGAAGGCCATGGGCGATCCGGTCGCGCCCTACCCAACTCGTGTGCGGGCGGCGGATGCGGTGCTGGGGCGCCTGCTGCAACTGCGGGAACTGGCGACGCTGGAAGCGCGGGTGGCGGAACTGGAGCGAGCGGCGGGACTCGAGGGTGGTGACGGGTCGGGGCGGACGCGATGAGCCGGCCGTGAGGGGGCTGGCCAAGTGTATGGCGCCGGGTAGCGCGGCTGGACGTGCCGACGGGCGGGAAAGTGCGGCGGGAGCCGGAGGTGTGGGCGGTGGGCGCCACGACCCCGGTGGCGATGGTGAGGCTGTTGGCACCGGAGATCGTGTGGGCCCCGGAGGAGCTGCTGGCCGAGGCCAGGCCGGTCGGGGCGGGGGCGCCTCGGTGAGGGCGTTAGGACGCCGGGTGGATCAGCGGTGGGAGCAGTAACGCTAGGCGCCGCCCAGGTCCCGATCAGGGCTTTTTCAAAGTGGGTCAAGGCCCAGGAGTGGGAGAGTTTCTTGGGGCGCGCGGGCGAGATGGCGGCGGCTGGCGGCGATGACAGTCCGGCCGTGGGCGCGCAACAGGCCGATGGCAGTG
>JALYMD010000048.1 GCA_030773875.1 Chloroflexota bacterium
CGGTGATGGCCGGCCGCATCGTCGACGCCTTTGGTGACGCCACCTTCGCCGTCGTCGATGAGCAACCCCAGCGCCTCACGGAAGTCCAAGGGATCGGTCCCGTCCGAGGGCAACGGATCGCCGCCACGTGGGACGAGCAGCGCCACATCCGGGAGGTGATGACGGCCCTCCAGGGCCATGGCGTCTCCACCTCCCTCGCCGTGCGGATCTACAAGCGCTTCGGCGATGACTCGGCAGGAGTGATCGCCAAGGAGCCCTACCGGTTGGCCCGCGAGGTCTGGGGGATCGGCTTCAAGACGGCCGACAAGATCGCCCAAGCGGTGGGCATCGCCCCCGACGCCCCTGAGCGACTCCAGGCGGGAGCGCTCCACGCCCTCGGTCAGGCCGGGGACGAGGGGCACACCCTGCTGCCCGAACCGGACTTGGTGACCCGCGCGGCGGAGCTCCTGGGGGCCGAGTCTGATCGTCTCACCGCGGCCATCACCGTCCTGCTAGAGACGGGGGAGATCGTGGCAGGAGCGCGGGGGGGGGCGAAGGGACGCCTCCTGGCCCTGGCCCCACTGGCTCGGGCCGAGTCGGGTCTCGCCGCTCGCCTCCAAACCCTCGCCGGTGCGGCGGGATGCACGCCCGTCTCTCAGGTCTTCGCGGGGGTGGACTGGTCGGTCGCCTTTGGCTGGCTGGGCGAGAAGCACGGACTGCAGCTGGCGGAGGAGCAGGAGGCCGGGGTCCGAATGGTCCTCACCGCTCCGGTCTCCGTCCTGACGGGCGGACCCGGTACCGGCAAGACCCACACCCTCCGGGGCGTGCTCACCCTCGCTAGGGCCAAGGGGTTGCGTTGCGTCCTCGCCGCCCCAACCGGCCGGGCGGCCAAGCGGATGCAGGAGGCGACCGGCTGGCCCGCCGGGACGCTGCACCGGGTGCTGGAGCTGCGTCCGGGAGGTCAAGCGGGGCGGGGACTAGAGACCCCGCTGGAAGCCGACCTGGTCGTGGTTGATGAGGTCAGCATGCTGGATGCGTTGCTGGCCAACCGGCTGGTCAAGGCGGTCGCCCCGGGGACGCATCTGCTCCTCGTTGGCGACCCCGACCAGCTGCCCAGCGTCGGGGCAGGGAACGTCCTTGCTGACCTGCTCCACTCCGAGCGCTTTCCGGTCACCCGGCTCACTCATATCTTCCGCAGGGAGCGGGCTCGGGCATTGCCGCCAACGCCACCCGGATCAACGCGGGTCAGCTCCCCCGCTTCGGCCGCGACATCGAGGACTGCTTCTTCTTGTCCGCGGAGGATCCGGGGGAGGCAGCAGGGATCGTGGTCGATCTGGTGGCGCGGCGCCTTCCGAACCGCTATGGCTTCGGAGTCGGTGAGGTCCAGGTCCTCTCGCCGATGCACCGGGGTGAGGCCGGGGTGGGCAACCTGAACCTGCGGCTGCAGGAGACGCTCAATCCGGGCCGGGAGGGAGCTCCAGAAGCGCGGGGCGGAGGACGCGTCTACCGGCTTGGAGATCGGGTGCTGCAGCTGAAGAATGACTACACCTTGGAGGTCTTCAACGGGGACCTCGGCACGGTGAAGGCGATCGACGCCGTCGAGCAGGAGCTGCGCCTGACCCTCGACGACGGGCGGAAGGTGGCCTATCCCTTCCCGAGCCTGCACGCGTTGACCCACGCCTACGCGGTCTCGGTCCACAAGGCGCAAGGGGCGGAGTTCCCGGCGGTGGTGATCCCGCTCCTGACGAGTCATGCGGCGATGCTGGGACGGACGCTGCTCTACACCGCCGTTACCCGGGCCCGGCGACTGGTGGTGATCGTCGGGCAGCAGCGGGCGTTGGCGATGGCGGTCAAGGACTGGCGGCGGGTGGATCGGCACACGGCTCTGGATGGCCTGCTCGATGGCACGCTGTGCTACGCGTGGCCTCGATCGACGATGACCCCGAATGCCGATCTGGAAGAGGTGCCGGAAGCGTGGGAAGGCGTGCTCGAAGCTGGTTCTGCTGAGTAGCTGCGTGGGCGCCCGTGCAGGTAGCAGCTACGATACTTCGCTGACGCGTACCCATCGTCCCTCCCGGCGACGCTTTAGTGCGAGCTAGCTGCCGGTGCCACAGTTGGCCAGGCAGTTCCAGGGAACAACGGCGAGGCGGGACCAAGTGATGGGGTCAGCGTTTCCCTGTCGACCACTGACCTAGGAGGCCGCACCTCGTGGAGAGCGCTCCGTCCCCCTGACCCACGGCTCCGCAGGCGATCAGTCAGGTGGCACTCAGCTTCACCTGCTCCCCCAGCCTCAGGGATGTGCGTGACTCTGTCTGCGGACGTCACCTCGACGATTGCGAACTGACGTCGTCTGCAGGGCTCCGAGGGGGCGCTCGCGGTCTTAGCCCCCGTTCTCGCCCTCCTGGTCGGCCGAGCTGATAGCCAGGAGCAGCGCGGACCCAGTGGTGTCGTACCCACCCCGCAGCAGCACAGCCGCCTCCGCGTCCCAGAACGCCGCATCACCTTCCGTGAGCCTGGTCTCGCTCCCGGTGCTGACGGCCTCCTGCCGAGCCGTGGGGAACCGGACCCACGCCGGCTCCCGTGCCGGGATCAAGCCAAGCGAGCCCTCCTCGACGGTCAGGAGCACCGGTCCCGCCGCCGGAAGTGGCGGTAGACTCGTCCCCGGCGCCAGCAGCACCCGCTCCAGGGTCACGACGACCCGACCTGGCGGCACCTGGGCCGCGCCAAGGCTCTCCAGCCGTCCCAGCGGCACAACGGTGATGCCCGGGTGGCTCAAAGTTTGCCCGGGATCCATAGGGGAGAGCATTGCTTCAGCCAGCGTTCCCATGCCGGTCAAGGCGGTGGTAGGCGGCATCCCGGTCCCTGGCTGCACCGAGGCACGCTCGACATCAGGGCTCATCGCAGACGGCAACCAAGCCACCGCCACGACCACCACGGGCGCTGACGCCGCATTCCGTAGCGAGAGCGTTGCCGTTCCTGTCGGGAAGGCCACCACGTCGCCCGGGCCGAGCACCTGCTCCGTCCCCGCCGGCGCCACCGCGGCTGGCGGGGCGACGGGTTCGCCTGCGTGGG
>JALYMD010000049.1 GCA_030773875.1 Chloroflexota bacterium
GGTCTCGGGGCATCACCGTGAACGCGGTTGCTCCCGGCTTCATCGAGACCCGCCTCACCGACGCCTTGCCTCAAGATCTCAAGGACTCGCTCCTCGCGAACACGCCGCTGGGGCGATTTGGCACGCCGGAAGACGTCGCGAGCGCTGTTGCCTTCCTCCTCTCGCCGGACGCCCGTTTCATCACTGGGCATGTCCTGACGGTAGACGGCGGCCTGTTCATGGCCTGATCGTCCTTCCGGCATCAGGGGACGAAGCGCTTTCATCTGCCGTGGGCCAGCGGCTAAGGGCGAGCAACCCGACAGTGAGGGCTATCCCGTCTTCAAGAACGGCGAACAACGAATCGGGCAGTCCAGTGACTCTGTGAGCCTGAGCGCGGGCCATGTAGCCCGCCAGCGACCCGGACAATGCGCCGAGTGCGCCCAGCGCACCCCCCAACCAGGCTGAGTCTCCCGCCCCACGCGCCAGCACACCGCCCGCCACACCCCCGAAACCGAGTCTCCCCGCCAACGGACCCGGCCGGAGCCGGCTGGGCACGATAGGCAGCTTGTCTCCCACCACCTCCCCGACTGCGGACAGCCCTAGCCCGATTACAACCCCACGGCGGCGAAGAAGGTGGAGCGGCGGCGCCAATGAATTGTCGACAGCCGCACGGTGAACCTTGAACGCAAGCAAGGCGAGAGGAATTTGGGAACGCATCCCGGCCGTGACTCCGAGGCCGAAGGCGGCCGCGGCTATGGTAACGGGCCTTGGTGGAACTACAGTGGCCATGGAAGGACCTTTCTTCGCTCTCGACGATGAGGCGACTGCCCGACTGGTTGGCCTTGGTGCCGGTTGAGCCGCCCGCGTGACCGGTGACCGACGATCCTTCGCCGATCTCGGGCCATGACCCGAGGCGGCCCGGACATGGGCTACATGCAGCGATCGCTCGCTCCCTTCCGCCTGACGCCGCTCGTCATCCGAGGAGGGGTTCGAGCAAGGGCATTCCGTCTCCCGGCCGCGGAAGCTTCCGGTGCTCTATCCTTCACGCGGGTCCGTCAAGGTGAGGATCGCGCTTGGTGGGATGGGGCCGGATGTCCCATCGTGCGGCGCTCTAGGATTCCATGAGCGAGCCGTTATTCCGAAAGGTGCTCATCGCCAACCGCGGTGAAATCGCGCTCCGCATTCTGCGAGCCTGCCGCGACCTCGACGTTCCGGCTGTCGTCGCATACAGCGACGCGGACCGGGACTCACTGGCCGTTCGCCTGGCTGACGAGGCGGTCTGCATTGGCCCCGCGGCAGTCGCCAGGTCTTACAACAACATCCCGGCCATCATCAGTGCCGCCCTGGTGACGGGATGTGACGCGCTTCATCCAGGCTACGGGTTCCTCGCCGAGAACGCCTATCTCGCAGAAATTTGCGGTCAGGTGGGGGTGACGTTCATCGGTCCGCGTCCTGAGGTGATCGAGCGGATGGGCAACAAGGCGGAAGCGCGGAGGGTCATGCGCGAGGCTGGCGTGCCCTTGCTACCCGGCACCGAGGGGGTCCTCCAGAATCTCGGGGAAGCACGACAGGCTGCTCGCCGCATCGGCTTCCCGGTGATCATCAAGGCGACCGCCGGGGGCGGCGGGCGCGGCATGCGGGTCGCGCGGAGCGACACCGAACTGACGCGACTCCTGCCACTTGCCCAGGCCGAAGCAGAGACTGCATTTGGCAACGGTGACGTCTACCTCGAGCGATATCTGGAACGACCGCGCCACGTGGAGGTCCAGGTGCTCGCTGATCACCACGGCCACGTCATCGCGCTAGGCGAGCGCGACTGTTCTCTACAGCGACGGCACCAGAAGGTGATCGAGGAGGCGCCAGCGCCCAACCTGCCCCGCAAAGTCCGGGAAGCTCTGTTGCGAACGGCGGTAAAGGGCGCTAAAGCCGCCCACTACACCAGTGCGGGCACACTCGAGTACCTGCTCGACCGCGACGGTCACTTCTACTTCATGGAAATGAATACGCGCATCCAGGTCGAGCATCCTGTCACTGAGGCTGTCACGGGAGTGGATCTCGTTGC
>JALYMD010000050.1 GCA_030773875.1 Chloroflexota bacterium
GCCTGCCTGCCCCAGCCGAGGCGTGACCCGCTGGCAATCCCTGAGCGGGTGGCATACCGTCCCGCCATGGCCCAGCGCGAGAGTCTGCCCTTCCGCGCCGCCGGAGCTGGCGACGCCGAGTGAGCGCCAAGGGCCAGCAGGGCAACCACCAGCGCGGCCGCCTCCTCGTCTGTCGGTGCCGGCCGGACATGCAGCCGCCACCGAACTCGCTCCTCACCGTGCTGGGTCACGTCCTGTATGGCGGGACCAGCCGCGCCGTGACTCATAACGGGATGTTGCCGTGTTTGCGGGCGGGAGCGCCGACCCGCTTCGCGCGGGCAAGGTCCAGGGCCTGGATCAGCCAGGGACGGGTGCGCCGGGGCTCAATCACGTCGTCGATGTAGCCACGGGAGGCGGCCTGGTAGGGGCTGGCGAAGAGATCCTCGTAGCGACGGACCAGCTCTTTCCGCTTGGCTTCGGGATCCTCGGCGGCGGCAAGATCGCGCCGGAAGACGAGGCCGACTGCCGCGTCCGGACCCATGACCGCGATCTCCGCCGTCGGCCAGGCAATGTTGAAATCGGCCCCGATATGCTTGGAGCACATCACCACGTAGGCGCCCCCATAGGCCTTGCGGGTGATCACTGTCACCTTGGGCACGGTCGCCTCGCAGTAGGCGTAGAGCAGCTTGGAGCCGTGGCGGATGATGCCGCCATACTCCTGCTCGGTGCCGGGAAGAAAACCGGGTACATCAACAAACGTCACCAGCGGGATGTTGAAGGCATCGCAGAAGCGGACAAATCGCGCGCCTTTGATGCTCGCCTCGATATCGAGCGTCCCCGCCAAGACCCGGGGCTGGTTGGCCACCACCCCCACGGTCTGGCCATCCAGACGACCGAACCCGGTGAGGAGGTTGCCGGCGTGGGCGGCCTGGACCTCGAAAAAGTCACCGTCGTCTAGCACGGCCGCGAGCACGTCGTGCATGTCGTAGGCCTTGGTGCTGGCCTCGGGCACCAGATCATCCAGCTCTGACGCCTCCCGGGCAGGGTCGTCGATGGGATCGAAGCAGGGCGGGTCATCCAGGTTGTTGGCCGGCAGGTAGGAGAGCAGTTGGCGAACCTGGTCCACCAGGTCGTCCTCATCGGCAGCGGTGAAGTGGGCGACCCCGCTGACCCGAGTGTGGGTGTCGGCCCCGCCAAGTTGCTCGTGGGTAACATCCTCACCGGTGACAGTCTTAACCACATCCGGTCCGGTGATGAACATCTGGGCCGTGCCCTCAACCATGAAGATGAAGTCCGTCATGGCTGGGGAATAGACAGCGCCGCCGGCGCACGGGCCGGCGATGACCGAGATCTGGGGGATGACCCCGGACGCACGAACGTTACGGAAGAAGACATCGCCGTAGCCAGCCAGACCCTCGACGCCCTCCTGAATCCGAGCCCCGGCAGAGTCATTGATCCCGATGATAGGGCAGCCGTACCGCTCGGCGAGGTCCATCAGCTTCACCATCTTCTCGGCGAACGCCTCACCGAGGGAGCCGCCGAAGACGGTGAAATCCTGGGAGAAGACGGCGACCTTGCGACCATCAATCTCACCGAAGCCGGTAACGACGCCATCCCCGAAGGGGCGGCTGCGGTCCATGCCAAACTCGGTCGCGCGGTGGCGCACGAGAGCGTCCAGTTCCTGAAAGGTGCCGGGGTCGAGCAGTGCCAGTACCCGCTCCCGCGCGCCGCGCTTGCCCCGTTCCGCCTGCTTCGCGGCTGCTGCCTCATGCTGGGCGGCCACCTCATCCTGGAAGTCGGCAAGGTGACGGGCCTTCGACCGGGTTTCGAGATCGCTGTCGGGGAGAGTGGAGGTCACGGCAAACTCACTAGGTTGCAAGCGTCAAAGGCCGCAGGAGGAGACGACCGGGGGATTCTACGGGATGGGCAGGGAGTGAGGTGACAGCGATGCTCGGAGCCCCAGCCTCGCCGCCAAGCAGTCTCCACATCCTGAGCACAGGGCCTATCCCCCGCTGCCAGCAATCGGATCGGCCTCAGCCGGGGCAAAGAAGACCAGGATGGACAAATCTTCCTCGATGGTGTGGAACCGGTGTGGCACGTGGGCGGGGACGTAGACAATAGATCCCGCTCCCACCGGGCGATCGTCGTCGGCCACCCGGATCGTCGCCCGCCCGGATAGGACATAGTAGACCTCATCCTCCTCGTGGGGCTGCTGGGGATCCTCACCACCAGCCGGGAGCACGTAGAGCCCCGCGCTCAACGCGGGCACGCGCAGGAACTCCAGGTAGAGCTTGTGACTCTCTCGCTGTGCCGCGATCAGACCGGCGATATCGAAGGCCTCCACAGTCCCTCCTCTTGGGCGAGGCGGCGGACCTCTTTAAGAATGGGGCAAACGCTACCACGCCACCCGTCGTTCGCAAGCCTAGCCACGGGATCGACGGGATGCCGGCACTCTCCGTGCACCGAAGGGCAACGGAGCCGATTTGGTCAGGGAACGACCTGATGGCGCGACCGCGCACCATCTGGCCCGCATCTTAGAGCAGGGATAACCGATGGAGATCCGAGACCTGCACCTTTGGGATGTCACCCCAACTGAGGCCAGACGGATCCAGGAGGACCTGCGGCCGCGCATCGTGGTGACCGATGATGTGGCTCCCGAAGAGATCCGCCTGGTCGCTGGGGTGGACAACACCTACGTCAAGGAGGGCGGGGAAACAACAGCCTACGCCGTCGTCATCATCCTCTCTTACCCCGCCCTGGAGGTGGTGGAGACGGTCTTCGCATCGTGCCCGGTAACGTTCCCCTACGTCCCGGGGCTGCTCTCGTTCCGAGAGGCGCCGGCGGTGCTCGCGGCGTTCGCGAAGGTGACGGCCGTCCCGCAGATCATCCTCTTTGACGGCCATG
This sequence comes from Chloroflexota bacterium, assembly GCA_030773875.1. The sequence continues at coordinate 2,884 of JALYMD010000050.1, forward strand.
GGTACGCGCACCCCCGGCGGATGGGGCTGGCTTCCCACCTGGGCCTTGTCCTCGACCTTCCCTCCGTTGGCTGCGCCAAGAGCCGCCTGGTGGGCACGTTTGAGGAGCCAGGACGAACCTTCGGCGCTCGCAGCCCGCTGGTAGAGAGCGGGGAAACAGTCGGCGCGGCGGTGAGGACCCGTCCGCGACGAGCGCCCCTCTTCGTCTCACCAGGGCACCGGGTGAGCGTCGAGACGGCGGTGGACCTAGCTCTCGCGACCTGCCGAGATGGAGGGTTCATGCCGGTCCCGACCCGGATGGCCCACGATGCCGTCAGCGAGCACGCGCGTCCGCACCGGAGGCGGGTGAAGGCACGGGGCGGTTGATGGTCAGACGGCGGGTAGCTCGGTCGCCCGATCGACCACGGGTAAAGGGCAACCCGGTCCGGGGTGATGCACGCCGTTCCGCCAGCGCTATGCTCGTGCCCGGTACTCTCCGAAGACGCAACGCAGAGCGTCGGCCACCTGTCCCAGGGTGGCCCCGGCCAGAAGGGCGTCCTTCATGGGAGGGAGCAGGTTGGCAGAGCCGCGCGCGGTGTCGCTCACGACATCGAGGGCGGCGGCGACCCGATCGCCGTCCTGGGCGGCACGGTAGGCGGTAACGCGGGCGATTTGACGGTCCACCGCGGCCTGGTCAATGCGATGGATGGGCACCTTGGTGGGAGAGTCCTCGGCGTAGCGATTGACGCCGACGATGATCTCCTCGCCTTGCTCGCGAGCCACTTCACGCCGGTAGGCGTTGTCGGCGATGGCATTCTGGACGAACCCGCGCTCAATGGCAGCCACCGCGCCGCCCCGGGCCTCCACCCGCTCCAGCCACTCCCGCGCCGCCGCCTCCAACTCGTCCGTCAACCGCTCGACGAAGAAGGAGCCGCCAAGTGGGTCAGCGGTATCCGGAACGCCGGTTTCTTCGGCAAGAATCTGCTGGGTACGCACAGCCAGGGTCGCGGCCTTCTCCGTTGGCAACCCGAGGGCCTCATCGTAGCCGTTGGTGTGCAGGCTTTGAGTGCCCCCGAGGACAGCCGCGAGCGCCTGGTAGGCCACACGGACGACGTTGTTGAGCGGCTGCTGAGCGGTGAGGGTGACGCCACCGGTCTGGGTGTGGAAGCGCATCGTGGCGGATTTGGGATCGACAGATCCGAACCGTTCCCGGACCAGTGTGGCCCAGAGCCGGCGCGCGGCCCGGAACTTGGCGGCTTCTTCAAAGAGGCGCGAATGGGCGGCAAAGAAGAAACTTATCCGCGGCGCCACGTCGTCCACGGCGAGGCCGGCCGCGACCGCCGCTTCCAGGTAGGCCAGGGCGTTGGCGAGGGTAAAGGCAATCTCCTGAGCCGCGGAAGAGCCAGCCTCTCGGATGTGGTAACCGGAGATGGAGATGGTGTTCCAGGCCG
>JALYMD010000051.1 GCA_030773875.1 Chloroflexota bacterium
GTGGTGGGAGACAAGCTGCCTATCGTGCCCAGCCGGCTCCGGCCGGGTCCGTTGGCGGGGAGACTCGGTTTCGGGGGTGTGGCGGGCGGTGTGCTGTCGCGTGGGGCGGGAAACTCAGCCTGGTTGGGGGGTGCGCTGGGCGCACTCGGCGCACTGGCCGGTTCGCTGGCGGGCTACACGGCCCGCGCTCAGGCTCACAGAGTCACTGGACTGCCCGATTCGTTGTTCGCCGTTCTTGAAGACGGGATAGCCCTCACTGTCGGGTTGCTCGCCCTTAGCCGCTGGCCCACGGTAGATGAAAGCCCTTCGTCCCCTGATGCCGGCAGGACGATCAGGCCATGAACAGCCCGCCGTCTACCGTCAGGACATGCCCTGTGATGAACCGGGCGTCCGGCGAGAGGAGGAAGGCAACAGCGCTCGCCACGTCTTCCGGCGTGCCAAATCGCCCCAGCGGCGTGTTCGCGAGGAGCGAGTCCTTGAGATCTTGCGGCAAGGCGTCGGTCAGGCGGGTCTCGATGAAGCCGGGAGCAACCGCGTTCACGGTGATGCCCCGAGACCCGACCTCCTTGGCGAGCGACTTCGTGAACCCGACTAGACCCGCCTTGGCGGCGGCGTAGTTGGCCTGTCCCGCATTGCCGACGAGTCCGACGACAGAGGTGAGGTTCACGATCCGACCCGAGCGCTGGCGCAGCATTGGTCTTACTGCCGCCTTCGCGCACAGGAAGGCGCCCTTGAGGTTGGTGCTCAGGACGGCATCCCAGTCCTCTTCGCTCATACGCATCAACAAGGTATCACGGGTGATTCCAGCGTTATTGACGAGAGCATCGATCCGCCCTAACCGCTGCATCGCTGCCTCAATGGAGGCACCGGCTCCATCCGCCCTTGAGACATCGGCCGCGACCACTTCAACCCGTCGGCCAAGTGGCTCCAGAGTGGTTCTCGCTTCGTCCGCCGCCGTTTCATCCCCCCGGTAGGTCAGGACGAGGTCGTAGCCATCGTGGGCGAGACGGCGAGCCACGGCGAGCCCGATGCCCCGCGTGCCGCCGGTAACGACGGCCACCCGTGGCGTTTGATCCTCCCCATCCTTGGACCCAGCAACCACCCGTTTCCCCCCTTGCGGCATTAGCCGCATCGCCCTAGAGCAGCGACTCAGCCGTTACCACCTTCGCGTCACGAGCAATGCGAGTAATCAGCCCTGCCAGCACTTTGCCGGGCCCGACCTCATAGAACGTGGTCACGCCCTCCACGCGGAGTCGCTCCACGACATCAATCCAGCGCACCGGGGCGCAAATCTGTTCCAGCAGCTCCCGGCGAAGGTCGTCTGGGTGGGTGATCGGCATCGCGTTCACGTTGGTCACCAACGGCACCCGCGCCGGGCGCATCTCCACTTGCTCGACGACCAGACGCAACCCGTCCACCACGGGTGCCATAAGCGAGGAGTGAAACGCGGCGCTCACCGGGAGTTGAACTGCCCGTTTGGCACCCCGCTGCTTCGCCAGGACCATCGCTGCTTCTACCGCCTCGCGGCGGCCTGAGACAGTGATCTGGCCCGGAGCGTTGTGGTTCGCCACTTCGACGCCGGCCTCGGCGGCGATTGCCTCTACGGCGTCGACATCCAAGCCCACCAGAGCGGCCATTGCGCCGGCACCGTGCTGTTGCATCAGCTCACCCCGCCTCCGCGTGAGGCGGAGGGCGTCCGGATAGGAGAGCGCATCCGCGGCGACAAGGGCGGTGTACTCGCCGAGGCTGTGACCGGCGACGAAGTCGGGCGGCGGCAGTGTGCCTGCCTGCGTCAGCCCCATCAGGTGCGCAACGCTGACAGCAACGATGGCCGGCTGCTGGTTGTCGGTGCGGATCAGCTCGTCATCTGGGCCGGCGGCGATCACCCGGCTGAGATCGAAGCCCAGTGTCTCGTCAGCAGTCGAGAGTAGGCCCGCCGCTGTGGGGTACGCTGCGAGCGGACCCCGCTCCATGCCAACGTACTGCGATCCTTGGCCGGGGAATACCCAAGCAGTTCGGGCGGGAGCCGGTGGCACTCCCATCACCCTATCGGCCACGGTCGCTCCGGCAGTCAGGATCGCGACAGACACCCTCCGTGCCCCAGCGAACGACGCCGGCCGCCCAGGAGAGACCTCCGCCGAAGGCGACGAAGACAAGGTTGGCTCCCTCCGACAGCGTTCCTGCTGCCTCCGCCTCGCAGAGCGCGATGGGCACGGAGGCGGCGGAGGTGTTCCCGTACCGGTCGACGTTGACCCACACCTTGTCGCGTGGCAGGTCGAGGCGGCGGGCCGCGGCGTCGATGATCCGCAGGTTAGCTTGATGGGGGATGAGCATATCGATGTCGGCGAAGGAGAGGCCAGCTTGCTCCACGGCCGCCGCCGCCGCATCACCCATGACCCGGACGGCGAACCGAAAAACCTCGTTGCCGTTCATCTGGAGATAGGGTCGGTATTCGGGGAAAAGTTCCGCGGATTCGGGCACGAACGCGCCCCAGCCTGGGATGTAGAGGTGCTTGTTGCCGGCGCCGTCGGCCCCAAGAACGGTAGAGAGCAGGCCCCGTTCCTGGTCGGTGGCTTCTAAGACCACCGCTCCGGCGCCGTCCCCGAAGAGGACGCACGTCGTCCGATCGGTGTAGTCGACGAAGCGAGTGAGCGTGTCAACGCCGATGACCAGGACGCGGTTGTGGAGCCCAGTCTGGACGAACTGAGATCCGGTGGCCAGGGCGTAGACGAAGCCCGAGCAGGCCGCCCCGAGGTCAAAGGCACCGGCTGTCCCGCCGAGCTCGGCTTGCACGAGGCACGCCTGAGAGACCAGGAACTGGTCCGGCGTACAGGTGCCCACGATGATGAGGTCGATATCGTCGGCGGTGAGCCCCGCCCGGTCCAGCGCTTGGCGGGCGGCCCCGACAGAAAGGGATGTCGTGGTGTCCTGCGCTCCGGCGATGCGACGCTCGCGGATGCCGGTTCGGCTGACGATCCACTCGTCGGAGGTCTCCACCATCTCCGCGAGGTCGGCGTTGGTAAGGACGCGGTCTGGCACCGCCATGCCCCAACCGGTGATCGCCGCGTGCCGCATCCCCGCCATCTCATCTCCCAGACCAGCGCTGCGAGCAGGACTCTCGCGTGTCACCCGCCGCGTCTTGACCACATGAACACGGCGGCCGGGTGCAGTTCCCAGG
>JALYMD010000052.1 GCA_030773875.1 Chloroflexota bacterium
GCTCGCGGATCTCAAGACCCAGATCGAGGCGGCGCGGCTCCTCACCTACCGGGCGGCGGCCTTGAAGGAGGCCGGCAAGCCCTTCACGGAAGAAGCGGCGGCGGCCAAGCTCTTCGCGTCAGAGGTGGCCGTCCGCGCCGCCGAGGAGAACCTCCAGATCCACGGCGGCTTCGGCTATATCGAGGAATCGGCCGTCCCGCGCTTCTACCGGGACGCCAAGATCCTGACCATCGGCGAAGGCACCAGCGAGATCCTCCGCTACGTCATCGCCCGTCAGATGGGCTTGACGGAGTAGCCGAGCCTAGGTCAGCGACGGCCTCGACGGTCTGCCGGTGCCCGCGGTACCGTGGGTGAGAGAGGAATTGAACGTTGACGAGTGCGGGCACGTGCTCCGATGATTGGAGGCGTGCCGTTCGCATGCGTCAAAAGGATTCGGCCGTGGCCGAGCCCGCCCCTGCCAGTCGGGCAGGCGCTCAACCAGCTCCACTGGTTCCCTTAAGGGGAGTCAGTCGGTTTGCCGCTCGTCTTCCGGTACCGCTGAGTTCCTTCATTGGGCGGGAGCAGGAGGCGGCGAAGATCGCGGATTTCCTGCGTCGGGAGGAGGTGCGCCTGCTGACGCTGACCGGACCGGGTGGAGTTGGCAAGACGCGCCTGGCTTTGCAGGTTGCGGAAGAGTTGGAGGGTGACTTCGCGGACGGAGTCGCCTGCGTGTCCCTGGCTGCGCTCGCCGATCCGGGACTCGTCGGACCGGCCGTGGCCCATGCACTCAACGTGGGTGACGTCGGCGATCGGTCGGTGACTGATCGGCTCATCACCGCCTTGCACGACCGCCACCTGCTGCTCCTCATCGATAACTTCGAGCAGGTTGTGGCGGCCGCCTCACTGGTCTCGATCGTCCTGGCCGCGTGTCCCAGGCTGACCATCCTCGCCACCAGCCGCGTCAGCCTTCGCCTCTCGGGTGAGCAGACCTATCCGGTCCCGCCGTTGACCCTTCCGGATCTCAACGGGGCAGGCAACGCCGATTCGACGGATCGCACCGAGGCGGTGAGATTGTTCGTGGCGCGGGCGCGGGCAGTCAAACCGGACTTCGCGCTGACCGACGCCAATGCCGCCACCGTCGCCGGCATCTGCCGCCAACTCGACGGCCTGCCGCTAGCCATTGAATTGGCGGCAGCGCGCGTGGCGACTTTACCCCCTGCATCACTGTTGGCCCGGCTCGATCAGCGTCTGCCACTGCTGACCAGAGGACCGCAGGATGCTCCCGCCCGGCTCCGGAGTATGCGAGAGGCCATTAACTGGAGCTACGACCTCCTTGGCGAGGACGAACAGCTCCTGTTCCGCCGCCTGTCTGTTTTCGTCGGTGGGTTCACCCTGAAGGCGGGCGAGGCGGTTGTCTCTGGCATGGTCCAGGATGTCTTCGATGGGGCCACTCAACTTGTCGAAAAGAGTTTGCTGCGGCTGGAGGAATGGCCGAGCAGCGAGCCCCGCTTCACCATGCTGGAGACGATCCGCGAGTTTGGACTGGACCGCCTAACGGCGTCCGGGGAGGAGCCGCGGCACGCGGCGCCCACGCCGCTTACGTCCTCCAGTTGGCCAAGCACATGGAACTGGATTGGTATGGAGCGGGATTTGCTGCCTGCATGAGCTGCTGGACCGCCGAGCAGGCGAACCTGCGAGCCGCACTTGCGTGGCTAGAGCAGATAGGCGCGGTGGATGACGCCTTGACGCTGGCGACGGCACTCGTCTTCTTCTGGTTCTACCATGGTCCGGCGAGCGAAGGACTGGCCCTGCTGGAGCGCCTGCTGGAACGTGCCAACCCCGCGCCGACTCTTACCCGAGCCAAGGCGCTGGAGTGGGCGGCCAATCTCGTGGGGAAGCAAGGGGAACCGGAACGCGCTGTTGCCCTGGCGATGGAAGCGACCGTCGTGGCGCGGGCGGGCGGTGACCGGCGGAGCATGGCCTTCGCGCTCTGTACCCTCGGCGGCTTCTTGCGGCAGCAGGGCCGCGCGGCTGAGACCGGCACGCTCTTCACGGAAGCGCTGGACCTCTTCCGCTCATCTGGTCTCCAAGAGTTCGCCGCGGTTCCCCTTCTCAACCTTGGGCTCTTAGCCGCGGACGGGGGTGATGCCACCCGGGCGCGCGCCCTCTGCACCGAGGCGCTCGACCTGCGCGTGCGAACCGGCAACGTCGAAGGGGCGGCAATTGTCCGTCACGCGCTGGCAGACCTCGCACGCTCAGGAGGCGATCGTGCTGAAGCGGCGCTGCTCTATCGTGAGAATCTCATCGCCTTCCAAAGCGTGGGAGACCTTGCTGGCGCCGCCGACTCACTGGCGGGTTTCGTCATATCGCGGGCCTCGAATCTGCCCATCGATCAGATTGTCCGCCTGCTTGCGGCTGCATCCGCGGTCCGCCATCAAATTGGGGTCGCCATTCACTCGGGACTCAGCGCGGATCACGATGTCCTCCTCGCCCATGCCCGCCGCACCCTCGGAGAGGAAGCCTTTTCGACCGCATGGGACACGGGGTATCGGCTGCCGCTGGAGCAAGCCAGCGAGGAGGCGAATGCTGATGCTTTGCCAGTGACCGTCCACCGGGGTTTCGAAGAGACGCCGGAATCTCGCGAGGTTTCTGGCCTGACGGCTCGGGAACTCGAGGTCCTGCGCCTGGTGGCCGGCGGTCTCTCCGATCGCCAGATCGCGGAGGCGCTCTTCATCAGCTACGCCACGGCCCGCACCCACGTCGCCCGCATCCTCGCCAAGTTAGGTGTCACCTCCCGCACAGCTGCAGCGGCCATCGCTCACCGTCACCGCCTCGCCTAGCGTTCAATCCCCGTGCGCCCCCAGTGCCGGCACCTCTACGTCATTTGCGGTACGGCGCTCCCCATTGGACCGCATTCGAAATACACGAAATGCTGGACGCCTGCCGCGACTTGTCCCGGCAGGATAGACACACGCCGGTTCGATGATGGGGCTGGTCGCCGGAGCCAAGTGAAACTTCGGCGAATCGTGGCGCAGGCAACTAGCAGAAAGGGAACATCATGAACGCACCGGAAGCGCTCCTGAACTCAGGATCTGGCACTGAGGCACCCCGCCGGTCTCGGCGATCCGTCCTGAAGGGAATTGGGGGTGGGGGCGTGGCGGCAGCCGCGGCACTCGCGCTTGGTCCCGCCCGGCAGATGCTCGCTCAGGAGTCCAAGGCGGAGAATCTGCCGTGGTTTTTTAGCGAGTTCCTCGACAAGTGGGCGGACGCCGCAGAATCGGGCGACCCGGCTGAGGTGATCCCGTACTACACGAAGCGCGCTGCCTTTGAGGACGTGCCGTTTGGCGTTCTCCTCACGGGACCAGACGAGATCGAAGGCTTTCTCACCGGCTTCTTCGGCAATTACACGGATGCCAAGATCACCTGGGGTAGTGTCTTTGCGACTGAGGAGGGCGCCACCGCGGAAGCGGTCTTTGAGGGGCGCTTCACGGGCCAGCTCCCCGGTTTGCCACCTGGTGAAGGACAGCCAGTCACAGTTCGAAGCGCTCACGTCTACGAGTTCGATGGCGAGCGCATCAAGGGCCAGACTCTCTACTTCGACGCCTACGGCCTCCTCGTCCAACTCGGAGCCCTGCCGGCCCCGGACACCTCGAGCACCTAGCAGCCGACCGCGTCTCAAACTGGCGGGCGTCTCGACAGGGGCATCCCCGCGCTCGTCTAGCGAGGATCAAGGGACCGGACCGGGAGATGTCATGCCCCTGACACTCCCGGCGCCGGTCCCCTCATGTGCTTTCGCGGCATTCCTGAGGTGCGAGGCGTTCTCCAGGGAGCTTGCGGCACCGCCGTGGACCACGCCTCACCGGTTGCTGTCACTCATCGACACGTCGAACCGCTCCTTCCCGACGACCACAGTCCAGGGCCGCACCTCCCACC
>JALYMD010000053.1 GCA_030773875.1 Chloroflexota bacterium
GTCGAGGGCTACGTCTTCGCCCTCCGCCGCAACGTCATCCGCGCCGATGTCGACCGCATGGAGCCCCTGGAGCTAGAACCCAGCGAGCCGACCGCCCTCTACGTCCGGCCCACCGTGGGCTACCAGATCGGCGGCCACAGCGGCCAGGGGCCGGGTCAGTACGATCTCCAGGATCGCCCCCAGTTCTACGCCACCACCCACTTCCAGGCGATCGTCTTCGAGATCGCCCGCCAGGTCGTCACCGTCCTCGTCGGCGACGCCACCACCGCCCACGGCCGGGAAGGCAGTCCCGCTCTGCGGACCCGCTCCCGCCAGCAACTCTTCCCCCAGGTCCTCCGTCTCGCTCAGGAGTACGTCGACCGCAAGGTGATTCTCCGCGACAACGACCCCCGCGAGGTCGGCCACCAGCGGTACGTCCACCTGATCGTCGAGCGCCTCGTCAGCGCCATCGAGCCGGACGAGTCCCACGGCGAGGCCCCCCTCCTTCCGGTCCTCAACCGCTACAAGTCGGTTGGCAGCACCGCGGACGTCGACTTCAAGACGATCAAGCCCTGCCACCCGACCCGCAGCAGCCACCTCAACCAGGTCCCGACCGACAGCACCTGGGAGCAAGCCACCGTCTTCACCCTTGAGCAAGCAGTCGACTCCGGCCAGGTCATCTCCTATGCTCGCAACGACGGCCTCGGCCTCCTCATCCCCTACCAGTACCTCGACGCCAGCTCCAACTACGAACCCGACTTCCTCGTCAAGCTGGCTGACGGCCGCACCCTCGTCCTGGAGATTAAGGGTCAAGAGAGGGACCGCGAGCCGGCGAAGAGCGCTGCTGCCCGCCGTTGGGCCTCCGCCGTCACCAACTGGGGCCAGCTCGGTCGCTGGGAGTTCCTCGTTTGCCACAATCCTCAGATGCTGGGCCATCAGCTATCTCAGCTGATGGCATCAGGGAGGGATCAGGTCAGCCGCATCCCAACGCCACGCGAGTTCGGTCCGACCGAGCGGTGGCACGAAGCCCCTACCGCCTCATAGAGACGGCCACCCATCGAACTCCCGGCTCGCTACTCGTCGCCGTCACCCGTGCCGTCGGTATCACCATAGAGCAGACTATCTTCCAGAGCTCGGCCATACCGTCGGCAGCCGAAGCGCGGAGGGTAGGACGCTTCCGTTCCGCCGCGGCTTCCTTGTCGCCCGCAGCTAATGGCTCGCTCGAACGCGGGTCTGGGTGGCGACTCGCTGCACCGGGCGGAGCGCGGCGAACTGCGCCCTGGTCCGGTCGTAGAAGTCCCTGGCGCCTGACGTGTCGACCGCGGTGATCAGCAGCGCAAACGGGATTTGCGGTGGCGACGCGTCTAGTGCGCCCGCTCGCCGGCCAACGTAGGAGACTTCCAGCCGGGGCCCGTTCGCTTCGCCGCTCGCGAGGCCAATTCGCGCCGATCGGAGCGTCTCCCATTTCCCGTTGTCGCGGAGGAGGTACTCTGGCAGCCGCCCGCCTGAGCCGAGGCCCTTCGTCACTGGCTTGGTGACTGGCTCCTGGCTCGGCGTCCAGCCGGATGCCAAAAGCGAGTACGCCTCGGGCGAGGTGATGTCGAGCTCCACCGGCTTGTCCGTGCTGCCCTTGGGCGGGGTGAATCGATAGCATTGCTGGTCGGGTCGAAGGGTCAACTCCAAGGACGCGCGCGTGTATTCGGTCGGCTGGGTTGGCTCGACGGGCGATGCATACGTCAGGGTGATCCGGACGTCTAGGTCGCCGGTGGGACCGGAGGGGATCGGAACCTGGTAGCCGAGCAACTCGCCCCTGGCGATCTCGTCGACGTACAACACGTGGACCTCGTTCGGAGCACAATCGAGGCAGTCCACGAACGAGAGCGGCAGGCGGCCGTGCCCGACCTCGTCCTGGAGCTTGCGGTGGTGTCGCGGCCGCTCTGCGAAGTGGACCGCGAAGGCACGTAGAACACTCGAATTGGGGTCGGGCAAACGCGTTGCCAGGTCGGCCAGAGCATGCGTGGCGAGGGGCGCCGCGAAGCTGGTGCCGATCTCCGAGAGGAAGCTCCCGTCGGCAGTGAGAATAGGGAACTCACGGCCGCAGACGCCACCGAACTGGACACCAGCTGGTTGGATGTGATTCCCCTGGCGTCCAGGGCCCATCGACGAGTACCCGGCCCGGGACCACGGCTTGTCAGGGGGCGGAGCGTCACACGCCCCGACAGTAAGGCCGTTGGCCATGTCCGCGGGGACTTGCACCCGATGAAGGCCGAGCGCCCGATCGGCCTGCCCGTCGTTGCCGGCCGCCACGACGAATAGGACATCGTTCTCCCACGCGAGCTGATCGAGCTCACACGTCTACCGGTTTGGCTCGATGTCGTCTTCGACGGCAAGCCTCGGGCCGAGACTGAGGTTGACAATGCGGTAGCCGCCGTTGACAACGGTGTCTTTGATCCGGTCGAGGACCCAATAGGCTTCCAAATCACCGGGCACAAACGGAGACGGGAATACTCGGTAGCTATCCACGGGCAGGGGCGGCGGCCCGGCCTTGTCTCCTGGATGCAAGAGGCCGTACATGGTAGCGCCGGTCACGCCGGTGCCATGCGCGAGGGCGACCTGGTGTGGCGGCTCTGGCGTCAAGTCGATTGACGGCACCGGAAAAAAGGGCGACGACCTCCCGCTCATGTCGATGCCTCCGTCGAAGACCGCCACCTTGTGCACATCCGACACTGGCGCGGCGTTGTCGGGCGCTTGCGCGCGCTGCTGAGAGCGAAGACCGACCGGAGGCAGAGGGCGGATGCCCGGCATCGGCCGAATCGCGCGGAGCGGGTTGAAGCGGACGACCTCCGGGGCGACATCAGCCGAGATCCGTACCGGCGTGAAGGTCAGGCCACCGACGCGGCGGACGAAGTCGCGGTAAACCAGTCCGCCAAGCCGCTCGACGAGCGCGAACCACTTGCTAAGGGTCTCCTCGTCCAGTGGCTCAGGTTCCTGGCCCATGGACGCCGCCGGGTTGAGGACGGCCTCCCACGTTGTTGCTTCTGCGGACGGCTCCAGGGAACCCTGGATGATCCTCTCCGGCGCTGGCAGACTCACCTCGTCCAGCTTCCGAATCTCGTCGAACGCCTGCCGCTCGGTTCTTCCCCGGCCACCCCGATCCACCAACGTGGCGAGCTCGTCGAGCCCGGAGTCGTCGACTGCGAGGATGAGACGACGGGCGCCGGTCTCCCGCTCGCCGGAGCGGGTCACGTGAGTCCCACGATCCGCGCGCGAGCCGACCGGAACCGCACCTATTTGGGCCAGGAGCGCCGCCGGGAACTGGCTCGCCGCGATGTAGTTGGGAAGCAGCCGCGCTTCGACGTAGAGTCGGTCGGCGGCCCTGAGGTCCGGCTGGAGGGCCCGCGTGGCCTCGATCACCGAGCGGATCTGGGGCAGCAGCCGCGAGCGGGCCTGCTCAGGGGTTCGCGGCTCGAACTTTTCGCCACCGCCAGGTCTGGGGGCGGTGACATCGACGCGTAAGGCCTCGCCGTTGACCAGCAGGTCGCGCCGTCGATCCGTCCTCCCCGATGAATCCGTCATGACCCGGCCCTCGCCTTCCTGAGCGCCTTGCTCACCGTCACGTGGCTTACGCCGGCGCTCGTGGCAATCTGCCGGGCTGACATCTGCAGCCGATCGGCGAGCATCAGCCAGAGCTGGTCGCGAGCTGGCCCCGGGCGATGCCCGTTCCACGGCAGGGCGGCGAGCAATTCCTCGGCCGTTCCCCTGCCCCGGAGCACCGACCGTCGCCGTGCCGCGGTCCAGAGGCGCTCAAGGTCAGATCCGCTCATGCCCTCACAGACCTCGGCCGCCAATCTCAATACCCGCTGGTCGTCGAGGTCGGAGCCGGACGCAAGGTGGGCCAGGATGGCCTCACGCTCTACGCGTCCCGGCATCGCGATCTCGACCTGGCGGTCGAATCGGCGCCCCACGGCCGGGTCCAGGAGGTGGCCGTGGTTCGTGGCCGCAACCAGCAGGCTTGTGTCCGGCCACCGGTCCAGCTCCACGAGGATCACGTTGACGATGCGCTTCAGTTCGCCGATGTCGGTCTCGTCGTCGCGCCGCTTCGCCACCGCGTCGAACTCGTCGAGCAACAGCACGCAGCTGCCCGACTTGGCGTAGTCAAGGACGGACCGGATGTTGCGCCCGGAACTACCCAAGAAGCTGGAGACGACCGCCGAGAGGTCCATCGACACGAGCGGCACGCCGATCCGGCTCGCGAGCCACCTGGCCGCCATCGTCTTGCCCACACCCGGCTGGCCGCTCAGGAGCACGGTACGCGTCAGGGGCACGCCGGCCCTCGCGAGATCGTCCGCACGCTTCCGCTCGCTGACAATTTCCTGGAGCTCGGCCATCGCAGCGGGCGGCAGGACAAGGCCCTCGCCATCCGGCTGGGGGTCAACGCCCACCAGCGGTTGCGAGCTCCCATCCTCGACCGGCAGCTCCCCGGCGGAGAAGCGAAGGCCGAGCTGGGACGCACTCGACGCGAGCGCCTCGTGCAGCGCGCGTCGAAACCGCTCGGGCTCCGACACCCCAGCCGGCACGGCCCGCATCAGGCGCGCGGCGAGCTGACGAACTCCCGGCCCGAAACCGGTCGATCCGACCCGCACGAGGTCCACGACGGCCTGCTCGAGGCCGTCAGCCGACTGGTAATGTTTCACGGTTTTCCTTCTCATGGTTACCAGTATATCAGAAGGTTAGCGCGGTCCAACCGAACCTCTATGGAAACTTTTCGTCCTCCCCAATCAACAAGTGTCCACCATGGATGGAGGACGTGGATCAACGACTCACCGTCGGCAGCCCTGGATTCGCCGCAGATCCGTGGCCCTCATGTCTCCTGACGGAGTGCCCCTGACGCACCTCTTGCTGTTGTGTACTCGTTACGCTACCATGCTGACATCGGAGGGGAGGTGACCGGTGGACGGATTCGGGGAGCGACTGCGGCGGGCCAGGGAACGGGTCGGCCTAGGCCAGCGCGACCTGGCGGCGGCGGCCGGGATCGGCGTGGCCACGGTCGCGCGCCTGGAGGTGGGCCAGACCCACCCTCGGCCGGTCACGGTCCGGCGGCTGGCGGCTGCGCTGGGAGTGCGGGTGCCGTGGCTAGCAGTCGGCGAGGAACCGATGCTGGAGGAGACGAAGGGGGCGGGCGATGCGGTCGCGGGGTAGCGGGGCGGCGGACCAGGCGCCGACGCGAGCGGCGCTCTACGTGCGGGTCTCCAGCGAGGAGCAGGTCCAAGGCTACTCCCTCGACGCCCAGGACCGCGCCGGCCGGGCCTGGTGCGAAGCCCACGGCTGGGAGGTGGCCCGGGTCTACGCCGACGAGGGCCGGAGCGCCCGCACCGACGACCTGGCCAAGCGGCCGGAGTTCGCCCGGCTGCTGGCCGACGCCGAGGCGGGGCTCCTCGACGTCATCGTGGTCCACAAGCTCGACCGCTTCGCCCGCAACATCCGCGTCACCCTCGACACGCTGGCCCGGCTGGAGCGAGCCGGCGTGGCGTTCGTCTCGATCTCCGAGCAGATGGACTTCACCACCCCGATCGGACGCGTCATCCTGGCGACGCTGGGCGCCTTCGCCCAGTACTACTCCGACAACCTCGCCACCGAGACCGCCAAGGGCAAGCAGGAGCGCAAGCGCCAGGGGCTCTACAACGGCGTCCTGCCGTTCGGGGCGGCCAAGGGGGAGGACGGCGTCCCCGTCCTCGACGCGGCGCCGCGCTGGCGGGCGGCCGACGGCACGCCGCTCGCCCCAGCCGACGGGCTCCGCCTCGCGTTCGAGCTCGCCGCCGAGGGCAAGACCCACCGCGAGATCGCCCGGGCCCTGAACCTGGCCGGCTACCGCACGACCGGCAACCGGGGCGAGAACCCCTTCACCAAGGACGCCGTCCGGGTGATCCTGGCGAACCGCTTCTACCTGGGGGAGCTGCCCGACGGCGAGGGCGGCCGGCTCCCGGGCAAGCACGCGGCGCTGGTCGATCCGGACCTCTTCGAGCGCGCCCAGGTGATGCGCGACCGCAACACGTACCGCCCGCGCCGCGTCTCGGCCGTGCGGACCCCCTGGGCGCTCTCAGGCGTGGCGACCTGCGGCGAGTGCGGCGAGCCGCTGGTCTTGTTCGGCGCGGGGCCGCGGCGGCGCGTCCAGTGCGCGGGGC
>JALYMD010000054.1 GCA_030773875.1 Chloroflexota bacterium
GCGGTGCGAAAAAGGTCATTATCTCCGCCCCGGCCAAGGGCGAGGACATCACAGTCGTCCTGGGTGTGAACGAAGAGGGGTACGACGCCACCCGTCACCAGATCATCTCGAATGCGTCCTGCACCACCAACTGCCTGGCGCCCGTTGCCAAGGTGGTCCTCGACAATTTCGGCATCCGGCGAGGGTTGATGACCACGGTCCACTCGTACACCAACGATCAGGTCATCCTTGATGGTCCCCACAAGGATCTCCGGCGGGCCCGCGCCGCCGCGACAAACATCATTCCCACCAGCACAGGGGCGGCCCGGGCGCTCGCCCTCGTGCTGCCGCAACTGGAAGGCAAGTTTGACGGCTTTTCTCTCCGGGTCCCCACCCCGACTGTCTCGATCATTGATTTCGTCGCTGAGACCGAACGCCCAGCGTCTGTCGACGCTCTGAATGACGCGTTCCGCACGGCCGCTGAGAGCGATGCCTTGCGCGGAATCCTTGGGTTCACGGACGAGCCGCTGGTATCAAGCGACTTCCGTCAAGATTCCCGTTCCGCCATTGTTGACGGCTTATCGACCATGGCGATGGGCGAGAACATGGTCAAGGTCATCGCCTGGTACGACAACGAGTGGGGCTACTCGTGCCGGGTTGCCGATCTTGCGGCCCTTATCTGCGAGGCCGGGTTCCCAGGCGCCGGTTAGGAATGAGCACTGAGAGGGATAGAGGCAAGGTCCGCCCATTCGGACTCGGCCACGTTCCAGGTGAGACAGCGATGAAGGTTCGCACTCTTCGCGATGCCGACTTGGCCGGCAGCCGCGTCCTCCTCCGGGTTGACTTCAATGTTCCCATCTCGGAGGGGCGAGTCGGGGACGACACCCGGGTGTGTGCGTCCCTGCCGACGATCCGGTTCATCCTGGATCAAGGCGCCTCCGTTGTCTTGGTCAGCCACCTGGGACGGCCAAAAGGGCAACCACGTGACGACTTGCGTCTCGCGCCCGTAGCTGAGCACCTCTCTACGCTGCTCGGTCGCCCGGTCCATTACGCGCCAGATGTCGTGGGGCCGGAAGCCCAACGCTTGGCGTCAGGCCTAAAGCCAGGAGACCTGCTCCTGGTCGAGAACGTCCGCTTCGAGGCGGGGGAGGAACGCAACGACCCCGATTTCGCGCGCGCCCTCGCTCGCCTCGGTGACGTTTTCGTTAACGATGCCTTCGGTACGGCGCACCGCGCACACGCCTCAACGGTCGGGGTCGCCACGCTCCTCCCTCCGTACGCTGGATTACTGATGGAGCGGGAACTTGAGGTGCTGGGTCGGCTGCTTGAGCGGCCGGAGCGCCCCTTCGTTGCAATCCTTGGCGGAGCCAAAGTCTCTGACAAGTTAGGCGTCATGCTGCACCTACTCGACCAGGTTGACGGACTTCTTGTAGGCGGCGGAATGGCCAACACGTTCTTGCTCGCCCAAGGGCGAGACGTTGGCGCGTCACTCGCCGAACAAGATCTTCAGGTCCAAGCCCGGGAAATTCTCTCGCAGGCCGCAGCGAAGGGCGTCGACCTAGCGCTGCCGGTGGACGTCATTGTCGCTCCGACCCTTGAAGGGGACGGAGCGGTGCGGGACATCGAATCCATCCCGGCAGACCAGGCGATCTTTGACATCGGGCCGATCACGGCGGAGAGGTTCGCGGGCTACATCGCGCGGGCCGCAACCGTGGTTTGGAACGGACCGATGGGTGTCTTTGAGCGTCCTGCGTTCGCGAGCGGAACAGAAGCGGTCGCCCGGGCGGTCGCGTCGGCGCAGGCAACAACGGTGGTAGGTGGCGGCGACTCCATTGCCGCGATCGAGCGCCTCGGCCTTGCCGATCAGATCGATCACGTCTCCACTGGCGGTGGCGCGTCGCTGGAATTGCTCGAGGGGAGGGACCTGCCCGGCGTTGCAGTGCTCCTTGAGTCCTCACCATCCGGCTGACCAGACGTCGAGCACCGTAGTGGTTCCGAGCAAGACACGTCTCTAGCGCGTCGAGATGGTGTCACACCTCGACGGGGATTGTCGCCATCGAATGCGGGTGGTAGTGTTGCTAGACACCGCGATTTGAAGAGCGCGAGCAGTGATCAAGCGAGGATGAGGGCCCCGTGGACACGGCAATTAACCTGGTTATGCTTATCGTCTCCGTCACGCTTATTCTGGTGATTCTGCTGCAAACCAAAGGATCCTCATTCAGCGGCACCTTCGGTGGAGATTCAAGCTCCATCTACCGCACCCGGCGCGGCGTCGAAAAGACCTTGTTTCAGTTCACTGTCGGGCTAGCGGCGGTATTTCTCGTCATCGCGATCATCACCAGCATCGTCAACGGCTGATCTTCCTCCGGCAGGGGCACGTCGTATTGCCGGGGGTTGACCCGCTCGCTATACTCCAACGGATCGAAGGCAATTACAGACGGCTTGGGGAGGTGCCGGGGGAGGAGGGTGACGAACATGGCCGGTCTCGGTTGGCAAGAACTGACCATCATCCTGGTAATCGTGATCATTATCTTTGGTGCTGGGAAGTTGCCCGAGATTGGTGGTGCACTCGGCAAGGGCATCAAGG
>JALYMD010000055.1 GCA_030773875.1 Chloroflexota bacterium
GTGCTGGACGCCGCAGCCGCGACGCCACCGGCGTCCGTGCCGCTCGATCCCGTCCGTGGCACCGGCCTGACGCCGCGCGAGGTGGAGGTGCTGCGCCTGCTCGCCGAGGGCCACTCCAACCGGGAGATCGCGGAAACCCTGTTCGTCAGCCCCCGCACCGTCGACAACCACGTCACGGCCGTCCTCGCCAAGCTCGAGGCGAAGTCGCGCATGGCCGCGGTTGCCGCTGCGCGCCGCCTCGGCATCGCCTAAGGACCCTCCGAGGCGTAACAGGGCGACAGGGAGAGCTACTTCGAGCAAAACCTGGTACTGGCGGGCGGGCACACTCGCGTGGATTGCGCCGATCCCCACGCGCCGCTCGGTCTCAGGCCAACGCTCGTCCTTGACGACAGCGCGCTGGTCGTGAGCCCGCTTCACGAGGGCGACGGAGATCGCGGGGGATTGGGCCACACCCCCCGTAACGTTTTGTTCCCCTTCTCCGTATACCTAAGCGTACGCCTCCATTGTCTCCCTACCCGGGAAGAGAGGAAGCGGCGTGGTGGTCCTGCGACGAGCCAAGGCCCCAGCGGCACCACGGGTGCCGGCCGACAACGATGCCGATGACGTCGCATTGGTGGCAGCCGCCAAGCGGGAGCAGTCGGCCTTTGCCCCCCTCTACCAGCGCTACGCCGACCCGGTCTACCGCTACTGCCTGCGGCGTCTGGGCAGCAAGGAGGCGGCCGAGGACGCCACCGCGCAGGTCTTCATGAAGGCGCTGGCCGCCTTGCCGACCTATCGGGAAGAGAGCCCTTCATTTCGATCCTGGCTCTTCGCCGTCGCCCACAACGTCCTCGTGGACACCGAGCGGGCTCGCCGCCCCTCCTCCATCCTGGAGGAGGCGGCGGCAGTCGCCGATTCGGCGCCGGGACCGGAGGCCGCCGCGCTGTCAGCCGAGGCACGGGAGGAGGTGCGGTCGTTGTTGGCGGCGGTGGCGCCGGACCAACGGCGGGTGTTGGAACTCCGGTTGGCGGGACTGACGACGGTTGAGGTCGCCGCCGTCCTCGGCTGTTCACCAGGAGCTGTGCGAGCCACGCAGTTCCGAGCTGCGACCCGGCTCCGGGCGCTCATGGGCCTCGCGCCCCAGCGAAAGGGGGCAGGCGATGCTTGAGCGAGGACCTGAGGACCTGGCCCGCTACTGGGATGCGCTCGCCGAAGGGGTGCCTCCCGGCCCACGCACGCTCGATCCGACGCTCACAGAAGCGGTCCGCCGCTTCCACGCAGCGCCGGATGTCGATGGTCCCGATCCGGCCTTCCTCGCCCGTCTGTGGGAGGACCTCCAACGAGCTCAGCCCGTCCCCGGTCCGGCCGCGGGCGTGAACGACCGCTACGCGCTGCGCCGGTGGCTCTCGAGCGTTTCGGCGCCACTCGGACCCGGCTCCCGGTTGCGCCGGGTGTCGGTCTCGTTCGCCACTGCGACACTGCTGGTGCTCACCGTCGGTCTCGTCTTGTACGCACTTCGCCCGGATCGCCGTGACATGGACCGGCCAGGTGATCTTCCCACGCAGGTTTCCTCTCCGGTGGCGGCGCCGGTGGCAACGCCGGATGCGGCGCCGGTGGTCGAAGAGACGCTGGTCACGGTGCCACTCCCAAGGGAGGCGTTCCCGCCCGGAGACAACGTCTCAGCCGTCGTCTTCATGCCCCGGGTTCCTCAGGGGACCCGGACGACTTGGCCGCCGCCCACCGGCTACTGCTGTTCCGGGCTACGAGTCGACCATGTGCTAGCGGGCATGCACACCGTTCGCGCCAGCGGTCCTATCCAGGTCGTGCGGGCAGGCGGCGAGCAACCAGAGACGATCCCGGCCGGTGCGGAGGTCCTGCTCCGACCAGGGGACACGATGATGGCGACCATCGGGACGGCGTTTGAGTCGGGGAACTTTGGCGCCACGCCGGTGGAACTGGTGTGCCTGGCTATCCTCAACGCGAATGCCGCGTCAGCCCCCGTCCTGCCGGGCTGGATCGAAGACCACGACAACCGTGGGCTGGCGCCGCGGTGGCCTCTACCGGCGGGACCGGCACTGCTCCAACTGCGGCGCGTCGTCCTCGCGCCAGCCGCGACGCTGCCGCCGCCACCCGCTGGCTTCCAGGTCGCTGAGGCCGTGTCGGAAGCGGCCTCCCTCGGCGTAAGCAGCGATAACGCGATCCGCAACCTCGGCCGGGAAGCCACTACCGTCTACGTCGCCAATCTAGAAGCGGCCGGAGCAGCGGCGGCAACGCCTGGAATCGCCACTGCGGCGCCGTAGCGACCGGGCGCCAGCGGAGGGCGGAAACCGGCATGCTCCCGCCCATCGAGACGGGCCCAACCATCCGGAGCACCACCGCGAATTTGGGCTGGAGAAAGGAGGTCGAGGTGCGGTCT
>JALYMD010000056.1 GCA_030773875.1 Chloroflexota bacterium
CTACACGGTAGGATGGAACGCGCGCCGCGAACGCTGCGGCAGGTCGCCAAGGACCCCGTAGCTCAATCGGCAGAGCAGTGGACTTTTAATCCATTGGTTCAGGGTTCGAGTCCCTGCGGGGTCACCAGAAAAAAGCCCATGATTACGGGCAAAATGAGGGGGGTCGGCGCTCATGCCGGCCCCCCTCGCTCGCTTCCTACCCCAATGTTTACCCCAAAACTGTCTGCGTACCCCTATTCGCCGACTGCGAGCACCGCGTCCAGCGCCCGTGCTGCTTCGTCTTCGAGCGCTGGCGACAGGTGGGCGTAGGTGTTCATCGTGAGGCTGATTTGGGAGTGCCCAAGGATGCCCATGATCGTGCGGGGCGCAACGCCGCCGGCCAGCAACAGTGACGCCGCACAGTGGCGTAGGTCGTGGAACCGTTGGCGCGGCAACCCGGCCTCAGCGAGCAACCGCTGAAATCGGTGCGTGACGTTGCTCGGCTCCAGCGGCGTGCCGATCGTGGATGCGAAGACGAGGTTCCAGTCCTGCCAACGCGAGCCGGCGAGCAGTCGTGCTTCTAGTTGGCGGGTGCGCTGCGTACGAAGAGCCGCAACGGCAGACGCCGGTAGGGTCACGGTCCGCCGGCTGAGGGCCGTCTTAGGCTCCACGAGGGCCGGTTTGCCGTTGATCCGCTGCACCGCGTGGCGAACCGTGAGTGTCCCCGCCGCGAGGTCCATGTCTTCCCAGCGCAGACCGAAGAGTTCCCCTTGTCTGAGCCCGGTGGTGATGGCGACATGAAAGAGCGGTCCAAGGCGGTCATCCTTGGTGAACAGGATAAAGGCGCGAGCCTGCTCCGCCGTGAGGGGGCGGACTTGCGTGCGGACGGACCGAGGCGGGTCCACCAGGGTTGCCACGTTCCGACTGACCATGCCCCATTTCACTGCCTGACCCAGGGCCCTTCGCAGGATGGCCCGGATGTACTGCACGGTCCGGGGCGACAGGCCGGCCGCCGTCTTCGCGTTCAGGAACGCTTGGACATGCTGGGGGGTGAGCTTAGGTAGCGCGTGGTGCCCGAGTCCCGGAACGATGTGCAGCTTGACGTAGCTGTGGTAGCTGGCGTAAGTGCTCGGACGAACCGCCGGCCGGGCCACGTCCTCCAGCCACCGGACCATGAACTGCCCCACGGTCTGCCGGCCGTTCGCCAGGTCTAAGCCGGCGTCTAGGTCCCGCAGGGCTGCCCTCAACCTATCCTGAGCTTCACGGCGCGTCTTCCCGTACAAACTCTTGCGCTTGCCACCGGGGAGGCTTACCCGCGCCTCCCAGAGCCCATCAGCGCGCTGCTTGATACTGCCCTCGCCGTGCCCGCGTCGCTTCGTCGCCATGACTGCCCCCGTGCTACGATCCCGTTTCCTTCGCGCCTGCCGAGTCGCCGGCGCGAGGGTTCCCCAACCCGCCCTCGCCGTGGTTCACACTGCGGCGAGGGCGGCCTCTTTTCCCTGTGCCGCGTCCTCAATGGCCGCGGCGAACTCCGCGATCTCGCCCGGTTCCACCCCGAGCGCATCGCAGATGACCCGGATCACGGCGAACCGCGGCACGGATCGGCCGTTCTCGGCGAGATAGACCGTGGAGGGCGCCACCCCCGCCCGCTCGGCGAGTCCCCGCACGGTCAACAGGCGCGCCGCCCGCGCCTCCTTCAACGTCTGCATCCGCCGGCCTCCTTCCGTCCGTTTTACCCATCCCGACCATCATAGATTGTATCGTTTATGTAGTCAATATGTATTGACATACTCATTGATTGAGAATACAATGTCAATACAGGGTTGGGGAACCCTTCGGCGACTCGCACGGAAGCGACAGGAGGTAAGACGATGGCAACGACGATGCAGACCCGGAAGCCAGTGACGGCGACGCCGGCGCGGTGGCAGGCGGCCCTCCGGCGGGCGTTCAAGGAGGGTGTTCAGGTCCGGCAGCTCGCTGGGTCCGGTGCGTGGATCGCTACCAGCGGCACGGACGCGGCGACGGCCTACGTGGTCAGTCTCGGGGAGTGCGAGTGCCCCGCCGGCGAGCACGGGGATCCAGTGTGCAAGCACCGGGCGGCGTTGGCGCACCGGCTGGGGCGGCTGAACGCTGACCCGGATTTCGAACCTCCAGCCCCGGCCGCCCCAGCGGCGCGCCGGCCCGGACGCATGAACCTGACGGCCGCCGAGCAAGTGGTCCTGCGGGGTCAAGCGGCCCGCCTGCACGCCGAGCGTGGGTGGCCGCTGGTCGATGTCGAGACGGGGGAGGTAATCGCGGCCTAGCCGGTCAGACAGGGCACGGACGCCATGGCCGTCTCCACGGTACCGTGCAGCGAGCGCCGTCCGTCGGGGCGGCGTTTCGCTTTGGGGTGGGAAGGCAGGATCCGTGACTCCCACCGTTCCCTTCTCTACTCCTTCACCCAGAAGGCGAAG
>JALYMD010000057.1 GCA_030773875.1 Chloroflexota bacterium
GATTACGCCTGCGTCGGCCGCTCAGGTGGAGGAGCGCCTCACACTCCCGGCATTCGGAGAAGAGGCCAACTCACTCCCGCCTCCCCCGCCTGTCGTCTCGGTCATCAGCCGACGCACCCAGACCGCCATCAGCGGTACTGCCACAACCAGGACCACCGTGATCGCAACCAGCATCCCATAGAGGACGGGAACAATCCTCCCGCTCGTTGGATCGACGGTGGGGGCGAGGTCCGTGATCGAGAGCATGACGAACTCAACACCGAGTGCCAGGGGCCCAATCAGCGGCCGCAACCCCTCCGGCAACAGCCAAGCCACAACGATGGCGGCTCCCCCGAGGGCCGAAACGGCGGCGAATGCGCGGAGCATTGGGAGTTCCGCCGGCAGCTCCTCGACTGAGAGAATGGCCGGCACCAGCAAGCCCGCCGGCAGAAACAGGGGTCCCGCCCCGTGGGGTTCCGCGCGCACGCCGACTGCGACCGCCCCCGCGATCAAGACAAGCATGATGGCAGTTCCCAGAGTCGCGAGAAGAACGGGAGCGACGGACTCACCGACCGAGCCGACGTGCGGGAGACGTGCCAGGGTCGCTTGCAGCGTGAGCAGCGGGACCAACCCGGCCGTCACGCCGAGAGCAACGAGCCACGCGGTCCGCCAGAGCGTTGAGGAAGTTTGCCACGCCAACCAGCAACCTGCCACGACCACGGCGAGGATGACCACGCTCGCCGTCCCGCCCATCGCGTCCCCGAACCAGGGGCCTGTCCTGCTCAACAGGAGCGCCAACCCCGCGGGAACGAGAAAGGGCACGCCCATGCGGAGCGCGACCGGCAATGCCGACCGCTCGCGCAGTCGTCGTACAGGGCGCACCGGCCGAACGGGTCGAGCGTCACGCGAAGGGACCGGCGGTGGTGTGTTCGGCGAAGGATCCCGCTCGCCGGGTAACGGCGGCAGCGTCACCCTCGGCGGAGGCGCATCCGGCTCGATGTCGATCTCAGGAAGAATCGGGAATGGCCTGCGGGTCGCCATCTCGCTGCTCGCCTGTACTATGCCGGCGCCCGCGCCGCGCCTCGAAGATCATGGATCGGAATCTGCCGTCGTTCGCGCCCCTTGAAGGCGGAAATGCTGTCAATCCCACAGAGTTCCAGCATGTCGAGCGTTTGCGGAATCCCGGCGCCGACGGTCTGGGCCGCGTGGGAGTCGGTCCCTGTCGTGATCAGCCGCCCACCCGCCTCGACGTACCAGCGCACGATTGCCGGCCCAGGCATGCTCGTCTTCGGCGTCTGTCGCAGCCCGGACGTATTGATCTCGAAGGACATCCGCTGCTGAATCAAGGCCGCGAAAATGGGCTCAAGCGCGTCCCGATAGGCAAGCGGGTCGTGGCTCCGGTGAGTGGCAGGCGCGTACCGCTTCGGAAGGTCAAGATGCCCGATGGTATCGAACCAGCCCGTCTCCACCGCCGCCAGCACCTGCGCGTAGTAGGGTCGAAAAACGTCGTCGAGGGTTCGACCGCGAAAATACTCGGGGAAGATCAGCACGCCACCAGCGTAGTGAACCGAGCCGATCACAAAGTCGAACGTGTATTGCCCGAGAAACCGCTCCACTTGATCGGCGATGCCAAGGTTGAAATCAACTTCGGCTCCGGCCAGCACCGTCAGTTGACCAGCGAACTCGGCTTGAATCTGCTCAACGGATCTAAGGTACGCTTCGGCCCGGTAATAGCCGTAGCCCGGGTCCGCCGGCTCGTGGTCGACGTGATCCGTAAAGGCGATCTCGGTCACCCCGGCAGCCATAGCTGCCCGGCACGACTCTGCCATCGGGACTCGGCAGTCGACCGAGAACTCGCTGTGGACGTGGTAATCGAGCACGACGTGCGGCTCCCCTCTCCCGAGCGCCTCCGGCGAAACAGCCTGAACTATACCAGTCACTGCTACACCGCCGGTCGCGCCCGGTCCGCTCTCATCCCCGCACGATCCGACGTGAGCATGCTCCCCTGCTAGAATCGCGCGTCGCGAAGGGGATAGGCGTGGACCTTAACGCGGTGTGGGACAACACGAAGGCTCAGTTTGCCGAGGCATACCAGGACCTGGTGGGGTTCGGGATCGCCGCGGTTGAGGCTATCC
>JALYMD010000058.1 GCA_030773875.1 Chloroflexota bacterium
GCGTGGTCGAGGCTGGGCGAGAGCGGGATAACCCCGGCGCAGCTCACGAGGCCGAAGGTCGGCTTCAGCCCGGTCACACCGCAGTAGGCGGCCGGGGAACGGATCGAGCCGCCGGTGTCGGAGCCGAATGTCCCCCAAGCCAACCCGGCTGCGATGGCTGCCGCGGAGCCGCCGGAAGAGCCGCCTGCCGTCCGTGTGGAGTCCCAGGGGTTGCGCGTTTCGCCGTAAGCCGGGTGAGGGTGGCCGTAGGCAAACTCCATTAAGTTCGTCTTACCCAGCAGCACGGCGCCCGCCTCGGCCAGCTTTCGAACGACGGTCGCGCCCTCCGCCGGGACCCGCCCGGCAAAGACCCTCGACGCTGCGGTGGTCGGTACACCCGCCGTGTCAAACAGATCCTTGAGCGCGATGGGGACGCCATCGAGTGGCCCGAGGGACCGCCCGGCCGCGCGACGTGCGTCAGCGGCGTCCGCTTCCGTCCGCGCTCGCTCCGGAAGCACGGTCAGGTACGCGTTGAGTTGCTCCCGCCCGTCGAGCGCCGCGATCCGGCGAAGGGCGTGGTTCGTGGCCTCGCGGGATGAGACGCGCCGCTGGGCCAGTTCGCCGGCCAACCCGGCTAAGGTGAGGTCGTGCAAATCGAGCATCCTGCTTCCTCCCCACGGCCATCAGTCGTGCATCGGACACAGTCAGCCGGCTTCAGCGCGCCGCCAACGGTAATCCTTGTCGCCTCCGCCCAGAATCCACAGAGGTGCCACACCGACGAACGACCTTAGGCAACACCTCCCAGCCGACTGTTGGTGTCGAACCAAGGTCACGGGAGGCTCGACGCGTGGCCGCGGAGAGTGAGGATTTCCGTGGGTCAGGACTACATCGACACGGGCCGCTTGGTGGCACCACACTAGCCCAGCCTCTTCACGCGTCCCCCTGGTGCCGCTTCCCTGAACAAGGCTTCAAAGCCCAGGCGCGGCTCGCCCACGGTTGAGCCGGGCCCCGGACTTGACGTTGCCTGGGGTTACAGTTGAGGAACAAATTCCTCGTCGAGCACAAAGTCGGTGGGCAGATCCGCGGGTCGCGGCAGCATGTCCCACAAGCCGCCCGTCAGCAGCCCCTCATCGTTGGTCGCAACTGACGATTCGCCCGGCTCGCGACCGACTACCTGCTCTGCGACGGCACTGACATCAGGCAGCGGATCCCCGCTCGCGGCGACACCCAGCATGCCGTGGACATAGAGTCCATCACGCACGACCAGCAGGGCAATGGCGAGCACTTCTGGATCGTCGGGGTCGGTCGGCTCAATTGGCCCGGCCAGCGCGAGCGTCTCATCACCCCAGGATCCGGCGTCCACCGATTTAAGACCGGAGACATCGCTCCGTCTGCGGAACTGCTCGATCACCCGGGCCCGGATGGCCCGGGTCGCTGCCTGGGCTGTTTCCTCGTCCTCAAAGCGCACCACAGCGAAGGACATGAAGAGAGTCCCTTCACCCTCCTCGTCCGCGACAAAGGCGCGGCTCGCCGCCTCCTCAGTTCCTGGGATGCCGGTGAGTCCAATTGTCGGACCGGCGACCGGACCCCGGCCCAGCTCTTGGAGAACCGAGAAGAGCGCTTCTCGCAGTTCGTCGTCATCTCCCGCCCCAAGCAGGAGACCTCCTCCGTTCTCCGCTATGCAGGAGAGGCGCTCCTGGTCTTCTGGCGTCAAGGCGAAGCTGACGACGTGGGTGACCAATTCCAGGTCTTCCTGCTGATGGAGGTCGCTCGCTACGGCGCAGGGGTCACCGCCGCACGTCTCAGTTCCGTCGGTCACGAGCACGACGGCGTTCGTCGCATTGCCGGCATCCTCCGGGAAATCTTCGGCGCTGCTTTCCAACGCCAGGGCGATCGGCGTCCAACCGACTGGCTGGGTCTCGTCGATTGCATCGAGCAACTCCCCCTTACGCACCCCGTCGATCTCGACGAGGAGTTGGGACGAGTTGCAGCTCACTTCCCGACCCGCCTCGGTGTTGTCGCCCTCCTGCCCGAAGACCCGAAAGCCGACGTTGACCCCTTCTTGCTCGGGGATGGATTCAACGACACTCCGCAGGACCCGCTTGGCGGCCTCCATCCGGGTCTCGCCAGTCTCAATCACCTGGACCATCGACCCCGAGACATCGAGGACGATCTCGATATTGAGCTCCTCGGGGCGCTGAGGGTCACTCCCCTCTTGGGCCGCCGCGGGTGCGATAAACCACGAAAGTGTCGGGGAGCACCCTATCAACCAGGCGCAGGCCCACCTAGCCATCATCCCTTGCCCTCCTTCGCCAAGCGATCAATGTGCCGTGACCCTGGCCCCACCCTGCTGTGCAGCCCTGCTGGAACCGGCCCCACCTGCTGAGGCGTCAGCAATCTAACATGCCTCGGAAGGGATAGGAGGCGAAGACCTCCTGCCTGACGGCACGACCCTGTAGCCTCAATGTGCATCCGAAAAAAGACGTTATGTTGAGGGAGGCAACCACCGTACCGGCGGTGGTGAAGGCGCCACCGGAGCCGGGTGCCAGCCATCCCGGTGATAGGGAACTGGGTACAATCCCGCGACGCCTTCCAAGGCATGGGCGTCAGCCTGCCCTTGGGGATGGAGCGTGGATGCCGGAGCGATCTTGAGGACGGGTTTCATCGGATGCAATGGGGTTGGTTCGGCGTCCGGGGCAGCAACATCACGAGCGAGAAAGCAACGCCTGTCCGTCACCACTGGCTGGCTTGTCTCCTGGTTGGACTGGTCATCCTGACGGGGTGCACGACAACCCCGGATCGGGGAGAGGCGCCAACTATCACGCCCTCCACGACGGGTGGAGGCGGTCAAATTGGTGGGACCCCGCTTCCGGCTTCCGATCGCCCACCCGCGGGAGCGATCAACGGAACTCCGACAGTCGCGCGCGTGGAGCTTGGTGAGGTGGTCTGGACCACAGGTGTTGACCCAATGGCAGGTGCGCCGGCCACACCGGTGGCCGCCTTCGGAGCCGACGCGCCGGCGCTCTACGCCGTGCTGCCAATCATCCGCATTGAGCCCGGCGTCACCATCACGGCTACCTGGACCTACAACGACACCCCGCTTGACCCACTCACGAGCACGATCAACGCAAGCGAGGCGCGGGAGGATGGCTGGCTCGAATTCCATCTCGACCGCACGGGCCCTGAGCCGTGGCCGGATGGCACATATGAAATCGCCGTCAGGGCCGATGGGCAAGAGATCCAAACTGGGGAGGTGCGGGTCGAGAACGAGTAGCCAGCGGAGCCGGATGTCCCCGTCCCTTGCACGCCGCCACGCGTGAGTGCTACCCTGCCGCAGCAGAACGAGGCAA
>JALYMD010000059.1 GCA_030773875.1 Chloroflexota bacterium
GTCGCGCATCCGGTTGATGGTCGTCGTCGTCCGCTCGAGTTGGCGGTGGATCCGCAACAGCAGATCTTCCTGGGCGTCCAGATCCTCCTGCGTCGCGGGCAGGTGGGCGGGCTTGACGATCTTGAACGGCTGGGTCAGCTCAGTCTCCCCGACCTTGAGCACGACGGTGTATTCGCCGGGCGCGACGATCGGTCCCTCGATCGGCTTCTCGGCCGCCGGGTCGCTCCCCTCGATCTTGGTCACCGGGGCGTAGCGCATGTCCCAGACGAAGCGGTTCCATCCCGCCGCAGCCGGGGCGCGGCGCTCCTCGGCCTTCGGGGGGTCGTCCGGTGTCCGGCTCGTGAAGGACCGGATCTCCTGTCCGTCCACGCCTCGGAAGCTGAGGGTGATCGGCTCCTCGGGCTGGGCGGTCAGCCGGTACGCTACGATCACCCCGCGCGGCGGGTTCTCCCCGGCGTCCAGGTAGGTCCGCACCGTTTCCCCGTCGGCGGTGGTCTCGACGACGTAGCCGCCGCCGCGGGAGCCGAGGTAGTTCGTCGAGCCAGCGACGTTGGCGCTCCAGTCGATGCCCGGCAGCACCCGCAGGGTGTCACGCGGAGCGAACAGGTAGGGTTCGCCGTCCGGCACGCCGTCGGCGAGGGTGCGAAGCGGGGTCAGGTCGTCCAGAATCCAGATCGAGCGGCCGTGGGTGCCGGCGATCAGATCGCCGTCTTTCACCAGCAGCTCGTGGATCGGGGCCACTGGCAGGTTTGACTCGAAGCGGCGCCAGGTGGCGCCGTCGTCGATCGAGACGTAGACCCCGGTCTCGGTCCCGGCGTAGAGGAGGCCGCGACAGGTCGGGTCGGCGCGGATGACGCGGGTGAAGTCGTGCTGGGGGATGCCGGTGTCGATCCGCGACCAGTGCTGCCCGTAGTCGCGGGTGACGTACAGGTAGGGCCGGTAGTCGTCCAGCTTGTAGCGGGTGCCGGCCACGTAGGCCGTGCCGGGCTCGAAGGGCGACGGCTCGATGCCGCTGATCATGGTCCACTCGGGCAGGTCGGGCGGGGTGATCTCCTGCCAGCTTCCGCCGCCATCCCGGCTGACGTGCAGCCGGCCGTCGTCGGAGCCGGCCCAGAAGACGCCCCGCTCGTGGGGTGACTCTGCAAAGGCGAAGACCGTGGCGTAGGTTTCGGCGCCGATTGCGTCCAGGTTGACCGGCCCGCCCGTCGGCTTGAGGGTTTCGGGGTCGGCGCGGGTCAGGTCCGGGCTGATCGGCTGCCAGCTCTGCCCCTCGTCAGTGCTTCGGAAGACGCGGTTGCCGCCGATGTAGACGGTGTTCGGGTCGTGCGGCGAGATGACGATCGGGTAGGTCCAGGCGAAGCGCTCCTTGTCCTCGCTCGCGCCGAGGCCGCGCATCGCCTCCGGCCAGGTGGTGATCAGGCGGATCTGGTCCGTGCGCCGATCGTAGCGCTGGAGGGAGTTTCCGCCGCCCGGGGAGGAGCCAATTGCCCCGACGTAGACGATATCCGGGTCGTCGGGGCGCACGGCGATGTAGCCGCTCTCGCCCGTGCCGGCGATGAAGCAATCGCCCCAGGTGATCGCGGCGTGCCGGACCTGGCTCGGTACCGCGACGCTGGAGTTGTCCTGCTGGGTGCCATAGACGAGGTAGGGGATCCGGTTGTCGGTGGCGAGGTGGTAGAACTGAGCAGTCGGTTGGTTGTAGATCGTGCTGAAGGTGACGCCGCCGTTGAATGAGACGTTGGCGCCGCCGTCGTTGCCCTGGATCATGCGCTGGTTGTTGCGAGGATCGATCCAGAGATCGTGGTTGTCCCCGTGCGGGGTTGCGATCTCCTCGAACGTCTTGCCGCCGTCGCTGCTCTTCCAGAAATCGAGGTTGTTGACGTAGACCGTGTCGCCGTCCTGAGGGTCGGCGGTAACGTGCGTGTAGTACCAGGCGCGAGAGAGGAGGTTCTGGTTGTCGCTGACCTTCTCCCAAGTCTCGCCCTGGTCGTCGGAGCGGTAGAGGCCCCCCTCGGTCTTGTGCTCAATGAGCGCCCAGACTCGCCCAGCCCGGGCCGGTGAGGCGGTCACCCCGATCTTGCCGATGGTCCCCTCAGGCAGCCCTGGGCGGCCGGTGATGTTCGTCCAGGTGTCGCCGCCGTCAGTGCTCCGCCAGAGGCCGCTATCCGGCCCGCCGCTGCTGATCTCCCAGAAGGAGCGGAACGCCTCCCAGACGGCCGCGTAGAGGATGCGCGGATTCGTCTCGTCGACGCTGAGATCCACCGCGCCGGCCTTCTCGCTGACGAAGAGCACCTGCTTCCAGGTTGCTCCGCCGTCCTCGCTCTTGAAGACGCCGCGCTCCACGTTCTGACCGAAGGCGTGACCGAGCGCGGCGACCCAGACCACATCCGGGTTCGTGGGGTGGACGCGGATCTTGCCGATATGACGGGTATCACGCAGGCCCACGGGCGTCCACGTGGTGCCGGCATCCGTGCTCCGGTAGACCCCGTCACCGTGGGAAACGTCGATGC
>JALYMD010000060.1 GCA_030773875.1 Chloroflexota bacterium
CTCTCCGAAGCGTTGTTGCCCCCAACACCCATGCCGCAATCACGCCGATCAACACAGCCTTTGTCACGGTGAGGTGGAGCAATCCGAGTTGATGCTCGCCAGCCGATTGGATCGGCACGGAGAGCACCAGCAGACCTAACCCGATCGGCGGCTTGAGCAGTGCAACCACGAAGGCAACGGCGGTCAGGATGATGAAGAGGTACTGCGGCCACGGTGCAGCAAGCAGTGTGACGATGGTTCCGACGGCGAGGAGAGCCGGTAGCCAGTCTTCCCTGAGCCCAATAGCGTTCCATTTCAATGACGCCGCCAGGGAGGCGGTACCACCCGAAAGGGCGGCCGGAGCTCGTCGATCATGGATAAAACTGGATCCTCTGATCCGGGCGGCCTTGCGGAACGGTGGTAACCGGCTCCAGAGATTGCTCACTCGCACCGGCACAACCTCCGCGAGACTGACTCGCCGCCATGATACTGATGGTCCCGACCACGAGAGGCGCGGCCCAGGTTCAACTCGGCGCTTTCGATGCCCATCCCTTGCCCGGCGATCACGGCCGATCCGCAACCTCCGCCTCGATCAGCCCGACAAAGAACCAGGTCATGACGGCCAGGTCCGGAAGAAAAAACGCGTTATCGACAAGACCGTGGGCGAGACCGGCACTCAGGGCTGCAAAAGAGCCCACCGCTAGATCACCTCGGTAGGGCCGGCGAAGACCCGAACTGCGGATCAATCCGGTAACGGCAGCGGCCAGCCAGCTCGCCGTCACCACGCCGAGTATACCGAGGCGGAGCCAGACATCGAGAAGCAGATTGTGGGGGTGAGACGTATAGCGCTCAGCCCAACCTGCTGGCTCCACATATCGGCGCCAGTACTGGTAAAGAAACTGGTCCAGCCCCACGCCAAACACCGGGTGGTCCTGCAACATCCGGAGACTCGACCGCCAAATGAGCATCCGGGTCGACTCCCCTCCCTCCGCCCCCGTGGCCAGGAGCCGGGACCGAGCTAGCACCAGT
Organism: Chloroflexota bacterium; assembly: GCA_030773875.1. The sequence goes on from JALYMD010000060.1 coordinate 1,009, forward strand.
AGGAGGACCACCAAAAACCCCAGCCCCCCGCCGAGCGCTATCCACGCCCTCCGCGATCCAACGACTGTCGCGATCACCGCCAGCCCCACCGCGACCGCCAGGAGCGCTCCCCGGGAAAACGTCGCCATCGTGCCCGCCAAGGTCACGACACCTGCGGCACCTGTGATCCAGCCTCGTCGGTCTCCCCAAGTCACGACGGAGGCGGCCCAACCAAGGGCAAAGAGGCTGACCCGCTCCAGGTAAAGCGCCAGGTTGTTCGGATGCGGGTAGGTGACGCGGGCACGCGGCGCCCCATCAGCCACCAGCACGTTGGCTCCCAGAGTTACCTCACCGAGGGCCACGAGTGCCACCGCGGCGCCGGCTCCCACGAAGGTGACGGCAGCCCACCGCCTTGCACAGGGACTTACAAAACACCATCGGCAGAGCGCGAACACCGCCAGAGGCTCGAGAATCACCGTGCGGAACTCCCGCAGGCTCTCGGTTCGATGACTCGGGTCTGCCACCGTCACCAAGGAGGCTGTGGCAACGATAAGCAGGGCGGCCGCCGGCCAGGTGATGGCGCCGGGGGACAACAGGCGGATCAAGGCCGAGGGCTGCCGTCGCTGGAAGAGCGAAAGCAAGCCGCGTGCACCAATAGCCAGCGACCCGACCACCGCGCCGATCTCGAGAGCCGTGAACTGCCCTCCCCACAGGCGAAGCGGATGGAAGACCCACGGCAAGCCGACCAAGATCGAGGCCAGAGCGGCCGGTGGAGATGCTATCGCGGCCGCGCCGGCACCAAGGAGCCAGAGGATCGACGGGACGGGAGAGCGGACGTCGGCAACGGCGGCGATGAAACCCAAGCTCATCAGGGTGGTGAATGCAGCCGCGTGTCGCCACTGAAAACCAACCCGGGAGCGGCTACCGCTGACCACGGGAAGAGGCTCAGAGGGGGTCAATGACACCAACCACGGAGTCAGGCCCGGCGACCCGGGTTCCAGCCTGTCAGCTGCGGCGTGGCCGGCCACAGGTCACCGGCGCGCTGACGCTGCAAGTAACCACAGCGTGCGGCAAAGAGATAGAGGACTTCGCGAAGAGCTAGGAAGAGCAGCAGCGAGCCTCCTGCCGAGAGAAGGACGACCGGCCACATGAACGGCACATCACGCATCACCACCACGCCACCGATAGTCAGTTCACCCGGCTCAGAGAGCGTCATCGTCACTTCGTGGGTCTTGTCGTCCAACCCGTCGACAAGTGGCAACCACACGTTGCTCGCCTGGTAGGACTGCATAACGTCGTCGCCCCAGCCCGCCACGGGAACCCCATCAACCCTGAGGTCGACCGAACCGGCGTTTGGGCCCCGTCGCAGGTAGGCCAGCAACCCGGTACCGCGAAAGCGTAGGGTCACCATGGCTCCCTGCTCCGTGGTCGCCTTGAACGTCCAGGGCGGCAAGTCCTGCTCGGCCCACGTGCCTCTGAAGGTGAGAGATTGGGCATTCATGGGTGTATAGCCGGTGGTGGCGATGGTGGCATCAGCGGATGCATAGCCCCCGAGAGCCGTGAACAACGCCGTCGGGGAACCCGCAGGCGTCAGCAAGGCATAGCCATTCGACGCCTCCGGATCTGAAGGCAGGAGAGCCCAAGCAAAGACAGGTCCGAGCCACGGCCACTCCGCCCGAGCGCGCTCCAGACCTCGGACGGCGAACTCCGCCTGGTCGGAGCCATCTACGCCGTCTGTCCCCGCGGGCCATCCATAGCGCGTGGCCCAGATTGCCGCCTCCTCGTCACCGGCCTGGATCATCACCTCACGGATCAGGATCACCCGCGACAGTCCGGTTCCCCCCGGCTGGATCCGGCGATCCAGTGGAGATCTCGCTCCGCCATCCACTCGAGCGGCGACCATGTCAAAGAACGGGTCCGCCCGGAGACGGTACAGCTGCCGGAGGAAGGCAATGTCATCGAATCCCTGAGGAGGGTGAGGGTCTAGTTCCGGCAGCAACACCCGCATATCCGGCGCGACCCGACGCACCTCGTTCGAGGCCGGACCAAGCAAGCCGAGGAATTGTTCCGGCGTCGCGCCCTCACCGCCCCACTGGTCCGGACGGTTCGGAAGATCCCACAATTGGACAAACGGTACGCGCCCTGCGTACCGGTCCGCGAACTGAGCGACAAACGCCGCATACGCCTCGACATCGGCTGGGGGCGCGTCCGGAGTAGCGACGGCCGGGTTGGCGCGCGCCCAACTCGGCACCCGATGGATGACTGCTACCGGCTGAATGCCCCGCTCCACAAGCGCGTCAACAATGCCATCGTACTTCTCCCATTGGAGGCGACCCGGCTCAGGTTCGATGTCTGCCCACGAGAAAGACTGGCGGACATAGCGGAAGCCGTTCGCGTGCAGCGCCTGCACCACCCCCTCTACGTCCCCAGCAGGGAAGGCCGTCAGGTCGACGTTCGTCCCAAGACCTCGTCCAGTGCGATGCAGGACGTACGGGGCCGCGGCACCTATCTCAACTCCCCGATGGAGGTACGCGTCGGCAAGTGCTGCCCCGGTGGCTAGGCCGAGGCCAAGCAAACCAACGAGAACCGCCAGCACGAAACGGACGACATCCGGACGCGTCGCCTGCTGCCGGCGGCCGGCGGCAGCCAAAGCCATCAGCCAGCGAGGCATCGGCCGCGACGGCTGCAGGTGGGAACGACGATGCCCTGCACGGCCGCGCCCGGGAGCGCCGGTCCCATATCCATCACGTGGCGGGACGTGCTGCACCCGAGATCCTGCCCTTTCTGATATACCCGGCCGGCCATGCCACCCGCCCGAGGCTCTGTTCGCTCAGGAGATCAAGTATAGGACGCTCTCTCAATGAGCTATGCCAACCCACCCTAGCCCAGGCCTGGCGACGAGTCGTGAACGATCCAGAAGTCCGACCGGCACGGTGCTGCAGGTCATTTGACTGACAGGAGAACCTAAAGGGGCACCGCCGTGGCGCGGACTCAGGAGTAAGGAGGGGAGCAGCACGAGGTTGACAAGTGGGGGCGCGTCGTGCCCCAGGCTGGTCGTCACGGCAGCCGGTGCGGCGTGAGGCTAGTTGTCCGGCGGTCGGGCCGTTGGGTATGCTGGCTCGCCAACGCAGGTGAAAGGCTTCACCTTCTGCAGGCGCCCCTGCCGCTGCGGGGGCGGAGGAGACCAACCCTTGATAAGCGACACGGTGGCGGTGCCCGACACCGCGACGATCGGGCGGCCCATCGTTGCCGAGGATCTGTTCCGCCTCTTCATCGTCAGCGACATTCAGGTCTCCCCTGATGGTCAGTCCCTGGCCTACGTGGTGACCAGGCTTGACCGCGACGCCGACGACTACAGGGCTGCGATCTGGATCGCCTCATTGGACGGCAGGACGCCGCGTCAATTGACGTCCGGAACCGCGCGAGACGGGTCGCCCCGCTGGTCCCCAGATGGCCACCAAATCGCCTTCGTCTCCAACCGGCAAGGAGAGACGCCGGAGCCGGCCGCCGCCGAGCGAGAGAGGCAGAAAGGGGCACAGGAGCGACAGAGTCGACCTGGATCTCCATCGGAGGCGAAAGAGAAAGGACCCAAGCCGCAGATCTGGGTGATTGCGGTCGGCGGCGGCGAAGCCCGCCAACTGACTCACCAGCCGTTGGGTGCCACGTCTCCGGCCTGGTCTCCCGATGGGCAGACGGTCGCATTCCTGTCCCCCACTCCGGCGGAACACGAGCCCAACGCCACGGAGGACGAAGACACGAGGACTGTCGCCGACGAGCGGCTCATTACCAACATCCGTTACCGTTTCGACGGCCGTGGATTCATAGAACGGAACGATCATGTCTGGACGGTTCCAAGCGCCGGCGGTGACGCCCGGCAGTTGACGACCGGCAACGCAGACGATGCGCAGCCGACCTGGTCACCTGACGGCGCCCGCATCGCGTTCGTGTCGAATCGCACGCCGGACCGTGAGACGAACGGCATCTCGGCCATTTACGTGGTTCCTGCCTTAGGCGGAGCGCTCCGCGGCCTGACCGAGGGAGCATTTGCGTTTACGGCACCGTCATGGTCCCCGGATGGTAGCCGGCTCGCGTTCATTGGCACTGATGACCCACGCGCGGGTGGTGCCAAGAACGCTAACCTCTGGACCGTCCCGGCCGGGGGGGGGGCGCCCACCAACCACACTTCTAACTGGGATCGATCCTTTGGCGATCACGGCATGAGCGATGTCTACATGTCGGCCGACGACCGGCCCGTTTGGTCCCCGGACGGTGCCACGGTCTACGCACTTGCGTCGGATCGAGGATCGACCCACATCCACCAAGTGACGCTCCAGGATGGTTCGGTGGAGCGCTTGACCTCAGGGGCACGGCGGATTGTCTCGTTCGCCGTCGGAGGCGGCGGTTCCACGCTCTGTTACATCTCCGGCGAAGCCCATCGACCCTTTGAGGTCTTCACTGCGAACGCGACGGGCCGTGACGAGCGACAGCTGACAGAGCACAACCGGGAGTTTCTCAATGAGGTCGCGCTGAGTCGCAACGAGGAGATCCTCTTCCGGAGCCAAAGCGACGGTACCGAGATCCAAGGCTGGATCCTCAAGCCGCCGGGATTCCAGGAAGGAACGTCCACCAAGTACCCCATGATCCTCCAGATTCACGGTGGACCCCACGCGATGTACGGGCACGCCCTGTTCCACGAGATGCAGCTTATGGCTGCTCGGGGGTATGTGGTCCTCTATACCAACCCGCGAGGATCGTCCGGATACGGCGAGAACTTCACTGGCTCCACCCGGGGCCGCTGGGGCGAGCACGATATGCCGGACGTGATGGGTGCGCTGGACGCCATCCTCGAACGGGGGTACGTCGACGAGAGCCGCGTCGGCGTAACCGGTGGCTCGTACGGCGGCTACCTGACCAACTGGATCATTGGCCACACCGACCGCTTCAAGGCGGCGGTGACACAGCGCTGCGTCGCAAATTTCTACTCATTCTTCGGCACCAGCGACATCGGCTTCACCTTCGGGGAGTACGAGTTCGGTGGCACCCCCTGGTTCGACACAGAGAAGCTGCTCCATCACTCTCCCATCTCGTACGTGGAATCGATGAAAACGCCGCTGCTCATCATCCATAACGAGCAAGATCTCCGTTGTCCGATCGAGCAAGCCGAGCAACTCTTCGTGTTCCTCAAAAAGCTTGACCGGGAGGTTGCCTTCGTCCGCATTCCCGGTGAGGACCACAACCTCTCCCGAACCGGAAAGCCCAGCCGCCGCCTGGCCCGCCTCCACCATCTGATTGGCTGGTTTGACACGCATTTGTAAGTCGAGCGCGGCGCGGAACCTCGTGGTCTGACCGACGAAATCATGCTCCCGCTTGTCAGCGTGGCGGCGCTCGACTCTTTCGGCTCGATGAACGCGCGTGTCTGAGGCTGAACGATGACCACCGGCGTCTCCATCCGAACGCTAGCTGCCGAGCTCTCCCGGGAACTTCGCCTTGCCTACGGGGGTGGCTTCGAGACGCACCTCGTGAGTGGCCAGCCCCTCCGAGATGCCTTCGGTACCTTCGGCCACGACGCCGCCGTGGCCGGAATCTCCCTTGAAGACGCGATGGCCGCGGCCACGGATGCCCTGCAGGAGCTGTTCGAACGGGTTGGCGGACACACTGCGGATCCGGCGACGATGGTGGCAGCCGGCATCGCGCTCGCCGCCCTCGCCCGCGCCTACGGGCGTGGAGAGCACGAGGCGGTGGCCCAAGCAGCGGAACCGGCCTTGCCGACCCAGGTCGCCCGGCTCGCCGCCTTACACCGGGTGAATCGGGCGGCGACCGCGAATCTCGAGTTGTCGGAGATGCTGGAAACGGTGGTCCGCGTCGTTGCTGAGACCACGGGAAGTGACGCCTGCGCCGTCTTTCTGTATGACCCCGCGACGGAGACGCTCGCACTGCGAGCTGCGGTCGGCCTCAATGCGGCCTCGATCGGCGTCACCACGATCCGGCTCGGCTCTGGCATCACCGGCCGGGCAGCCGCTAACCGCCGTCTCATCGCCGCTCCCGACGCCCACGCGCACGAGGCCTTCCTGGACAGCCCGACGATCGGCGACGATGTGTACACGTCCCAGGTGTCCGTGCCGATGCTGCTCCGCGGCGGCCCAGACGAACGGCTCGTCGGGGTGCTCAACATCCTGACGGTGGGACGGCGAGAGTTCGACGTGGACGAGATCGCGTTTGTCCAGACGGTTGCCGGTGAGCTGGCAATCAGCATCGAGAATGCGCGGCTCTATTCCTGGACAGATGCCCGTCTCCGCCGCAAAGTCGCTGAGTTGGGCACGCTCCAGCGCGTCTCCCGCACCCTTGCCTCAACCCTGGATCTCGAGCAAGTCCTGCGGCTCATCGCGGAGCAAGCGATTGAGCTGATCCAGGCCGATGCCGCGGCCATTTTCCGGCTCGACCATCGACCGGGGAGAGCGGCTCAGGTCCGCACGCCCACCGCAGAGTTCTATGTTGGCCAAGTGCGGGAGGTCGTTGGAACCCACCGCGACGAACTGGTGCACGAAGTCTTGCGCTCGGGCGCGGCGCGATTGAACGACGTGTCCTATGTGGACGGGTCAAGCCCCGTCTTTTGCCTCCCGATTCGCTCGGCGCGAGAAACCCTCGGGGCCCTCTGCCTGCGGCTTCGTCACGGCGCCGAACTGACGGAGGACGAACTGGGC
>JALYMD010000061.1 GCA_030773875.1 Chloroflexota bacterium
GGGGCTCCTCCGGGCCGGCATGCTTGCGGATGTCGTGCTCTTCGACCCGGAGACGATCTGCGACGTGGCGACCTACACAGATCCTCATCGACTTTCAGTCGGCGTCCGGGATGTCTGGGTAAATGGCGGTCGCGTCCTGCGCGATGGTGCCCACACCGGAGCGATGCCGGGACGACGGGTGTACGGACCCGGCTCTGGGTCGCAGCCCCGCGGCGGCGTACCGGCGAGGGCGTGAGGGGGCCACCGGCTATACTCGTTCCATGATGGACCGACACTCGCCCCCTGCCACTCAAGAACAGCCGACGGAGATTGCCGCCGATCTCCGGGATGCGGCGCTCGCCTTCTTTCCGGAGGCGACGAGCATTCAGCCTGTGCCAAGCAGTGATGATGTTGCCCGAGTCGAGGGCGGATCGGGTACGTGGTGCGTGCGGAGATGGTCGGCAGGGGTGCCGGCGGCACGAGTGCGATTTGTGCATGCCGTTCTACTTGAAGCTCGGCGGGCTGGCCTACGCGTGGTTCCCGACGTGGCGGAGACTAGCACCGGCGAGCGGCGGGACGTGATCGCCTCGGGTGGTCGGCTCTACGATGCGCAGGGCTGGCTTCCCGGTCGTCCCATCGGAAGGCGGGTCGTGGAGACCGCACTCTCCGGCGCCCGTGTCAACCTGCCAACTACCCTGCCGCCCGTGCCATTAGAGAACCTGATCGAGACCGTCGCCCGGTTCCATGAGGCGACCCAGTCGCTTGCCCCTCGCGTGGAGGCCCCGCAGGCGCCGCTGTCGGCTGTGGCTGCGGCGGTCGGCCGGGCGTGGTCAGGGCACCGGGGGAGATTGCGGGCTGCTGCCTCACGCAATCCACCCGTGCAGCGGTGGATCCGGGTGAGCGAGCGCGCTCTCCCGGCAGCGACGGCGGCGTTGGAGTCTGTCCCGGAGCAGTGGACGGGGATGTCGGTGGTCGGGCACCACGACCTCTGGCCTGCCCACGTGCTGTTCTCCCGCCGTGACGAGGATGAGCGCCTGACCGGCTTGGTGGATTTCACCGACCTCGCGGCCGGGTCTCCGTTGTTGGATTTGGCTCACCTCGTAGGGCATTTCGGCGGCTGGAGCGCGGACGCTGCCGAGGCTGTGCTGGGTACGTACGGTGCCATCCGAGCCTTGACGCCGGAGGAGCGCCGCCTGCTCCCAGCAGTGGTGGCGCTTGACCTCGTGGCCGAGGCGGGATGGTTGTTGGTGGTCGCCAACGAGCCCCGCGGTCGGGACGAACCGCCCCTCTCCTCGGCCTTGCGCACTGGAGCCGAGGCATTGCTGGCGTCGCTGGAGGCGGTGACCCCGGTCGTCCTCCGGGGCGAAGACAAGAGCGTTCCCGGCGTCCGCAAGAGGGTGCATCGTGCGCGGCCGGAGGCCGGTCAACCGGGCAAAGCTGGTGCGCCGGGCGGAAAGGCCGGGCGGCGAGCAGGGAGCGCCCCAGGTTCAGCGGGGCCCTCCCGTGGCCGCTCGACGCCGGCATCGCCATCTTCGCCGCGTCGTCCTCGAAAGCCGAATCCCACCTAGGCGGAGGGAATACCATGTTTGGATCAGCCGTCTCGCCTGTGTCCCGGGCGTCGAGGCGCCGTGTCTGTTTGCACTGGGTGTGGGGCCTTGCCGTCGCGCTGATGCTGGCAACGGAAACCACAACCCTTGGGGCGCAGCCGCCTGCAACGCCACCTGCCAACGATGGAGAGCACGGCGGGCATGGTGGGCACGGTGGGGAGAGGGCAACGCGGGAGCCGACTCCCGAGGAGCGCGCCGCGGCGGACGCGCTGGTGATGGAGACCAAGGCGGCTGCATCACGCTTTGCCGATGTCCGTGCTGCGGAAGCAGAGGGCTTCGTTCAGGTCACGCCGTTCAGCTTCTACGGCATCCGGGCGGCTCACTTCGGCAATCCGGCCTACGTGACTGACGGACGGTTGCTCGATCCTGAGAGGCCAGAGAACTTGGTCTACCTGAAGCAGGATGAGGGCCGGCTTGAACTGCTCGGGGTCATGTATCTGGCGCCCATCGGGCAGGGACCAGCGGTGGGCGGACCGCTCACTGAGTGGCACATCCACGACGATCTCTGTGCCTCTGCGGAGCCACCTGCTGTCGTACCCATCTTGCCAACAGGCACCTGCCCAACTGGTACCACTCCTATCGGCTACGAGATGCTGCACCTCTGGACCGTTGAGCATCCAGAGGGTCCGTTCGCTCATCTCCCGCCCGGTGGGAGCGCCGCCGGTCCCTTGACCTCTGAGGAGACGGGCGGCTCCCTTGCCGGCGCCAATTCACTGGTGAATTGGCCGGCTCTGATCGGGGCTATCGGTCAGACGCTTGAACTCAGTCCGATCGAGATCGGGCGCCGGTTTGAGGCTGGCGAGAGTTTGGCGGAGATGGCCGACGCGCAGGGGATCGAACGGGCGGCCCTGATTCAAGCCGTCCAGCGCCGGATGGTCGCGGACATGAACCGCGCATTAGTTGCCGGTGATATGACCCCGGGTCAGCATGAGGTGATCTTGCGCGGGATGGCCACCCAAGCTGAGCGGATGGTCACGATCCATCGCGGCGAACCTTGGGTAGTGGTCGCCGAAACCGACTAAGGGCGTCGCATCGACGCCCTGCAGCCCTCGTCAGACTCTCCTTAGCGGCCAGTCCCGACCTCACGGCCCGTCTGTAGGACGCCCCTCAAGTCGTTTCGGGGACCGGCGCGAAGTCGTACCTGGACGCGATCTCGGCCATCTCGCTTTGCGATGGCGAATGTCCGTCCGCCATCCGCTGGGCCACTTCCTTGACGTATTGCTCGTTGCCGGCTGGCTGGTAGATGTTGAGAAAACGGGCGGGGTCTGGCCCCGGGTTCGCGAAGGTGTGCGTAACCC
>JALYMD010000062.1 GCA_030773875.1 Chloroflexota bacterium
CCGCACTACCCAGGAGCCTTGATCTGATGAGCGACTCGCTACAGACCTACGATGTGGGCAAGATCGACGACCTGGTCGCCAGCACGGTTGGCCGGGACGAGAAGATGGAGATCCCGGAAGAGATCAAAACCCAGCTGGCCGACGCGATCGAGCCGGAACCGGATCTGGAGCGGGATCTCGATGTTCTCCAGCGTCTCGACCCCAACTTCATCAACGATCCGGTACGGCTCTACCTGCGCGAGATCGCGGAGACGCCGCTGCTGAACCACGCCCAGGAGATCGACCTGGCGCAGCGCGTCGAGGGCGGGGAACTGGCGGCGACGCAGCTCTTCGTGCGGGCGAACCTGCGGCTGGTCGTCTCGATCGCCAAGCGGTACGTGAACCGCGGCCTGACCCTGTTGGACCTGATCCAGGAGGGTAACATTGGCCTGATGCGCGCGGTCCAGAAGTACGACTGGCGCAAGGGCTTCCGATTCAGCACTTACGCGACCTGGTGGATCCGGCAGGCGATCACCCGCGCGATCGCCGATCAGAGCCGGACGATCCGCCTCCCGGTCCACATGGGGGATTCGATCTCCCGCTACCGCAAGACCCTCAACCTTCTGGCCCAGGATCTCGGCCGGCAGCCGACGCCGGAAGAGGTGGCTGAGGCGATGGCGGTCCAGCCCGAGAAGATCCACCAGATCGTGCAGGCGGCGCAGCGGACGATCTCCCTGGAGACGCCGATCGGCAACGAGGACGCCACGAGCCTGGGCGACCTGATCGCCGACGAGGTGTCGGAGACCCCGTACGAGGCGGCCAGCGAGTCGATGCTGAAGCGGGACGTCAACGCCGCCCTGGATACCCTGACGGCACGGGAGAAGCTGGTGTTGCAGCTCCGGTTCGGGCTGGGCCAGGGGCACCAGCACACGCTGGCAGAGGTGGGGGAGCAGCTCCAGATCAGCCGGGAGCGGGTGCGCCAGATCGAGAACGAGGCGCTGCAGAAGCTGCGCCGCCTCGACGGCGATCGCCTCTTCGCCTACCACCAGGAGTTGTAGACGTCAGCTGGCAGACGCCAGTCGCCGGACGCCAAACGAGAGAACGAGGGATGAGGGGATGGCCGATTTGGCCGTCTCCTCGTTTGCTTGGTGGTCGGCAGGGCTGGTTGTTGGGGGAGGGTCGCCGTTGCGCGGGGGAAACCCCCGCGCTCAGACCGTGAAGCCGGCTAAAGCCGACTGAGGGCAATCGCGTTGGTGACGCATCAGGGTTAGGCCGAGAAAATCCGGTTCCACTCCAGGAGGCGAACGTCGGTGATGATGCCGTCGACGGCGGTGTAGGGGTCGGCGTCGAGCAGGGCCTGGGCTTCAGGCTGGTCGGCGGCCTCGTAGATGATGAGGGCACCGGAGTCGTCGGCCCAGGGGCCGGATTCGTGGAGCTTGCCCTCGGCGAGAAGTTGCTGTAGGTAGGCACGGTGGCGTGGCCGGGCCTCCATCCGTTTCTCCGCGTCCCCGAAGGTGACGATTGCCGCGAACTTGGCCATCGGGTTGGATCCTCTCCTCGCTCGTCGCGTTGTCGCCGACTGTCGCTGTCTTGTCCTGTCCGGACGGCTGCCGTAGTCTACCTGCAGTCCCGCCTTCATGGACCCGTTGCCGCGCCGTGCGGGGCCGGCGTGCGCGTTCTCGTGACGGGAACGGGCCGGGTGGCCCGTCGCGCGACGCGGGCCAAGGTGCGGCGGGAGGGGTGGCGATCTCGGGGGAAGGGCAACGGTGAGCAGCGCGACCGGCCAAGCGAGGTGCGAGACGGAGCGGGAATTGGGCGACGGCCTCCACCGGGAGCCCGAACTGGCCCTGCCCGGCGGAGTCGTGCCGCTGCGGCGGCAGTACCTGCAGATCAAGGGTCGCCATCCGGACGCGCTGCTCTTCTTCCGCCTGGGCGACTTCTACGAGACGTTCGACGGCGATGCGGAGACGGCGGCGGCCGTGCTCGACATCGTGCTCACCTCGCGGGAGATGGGCAAGGGGCTGCGGGTGCCGATGGCGGGCATCCCCTACCACGCGGCGGAAGGCCACATCGCCCGGTTGATCGCGGCCGGGCACAAGGTGGCAGTCTGCGAGCAGGTCGGGGAGGTGACCAGGGGGCGCGGTCTGGTCGAGCGCGACGTGACCAGGGTGGTGACGCCCGGCACGGTCGTCGACCCGGCGCTGCTGGACGCCCGCGCCAACAATTACATAGTGTCCGTGGTCGCGGAGGGGAAGCGGGCCGGGGTCGCCTACGCCGACGTCACCACGGGCGAGTTTGCGACGACGGAGATCACCGGCGGATCGCCGGACGAGGCGCTGCTGGCGGCCGGACGCGAGCTGCTGCGCCTGCGGCCGGCGGAACTGGTGCTTCCGGCGGGCGGATTCGACGACGCGCCGTTGCCGGAGGCGTCCTGGCTGCCGGAGGGGGTGAGCCGGAGCAAGACGGAGGCGTGGCGGTGGCGGCCGGACCGGGCGGGGGAGGCGCTGGCGCGCCACTTCCGGGTGGAATCCCTGGAAGGGTTCGGCTGCGCGGGCAAGCCGCTGGCCGTGCGCGCCGCCGGCGGGCTGCTCCAGTACCTGGCCGACACCCAGCTCTCGGGACTGGACCAGATCGCCTCGCTGGCGACCTACGCGGTCGACGGCTTCATGACGCTAGACGCCCAGACCCGGCGCAATCTTGAGCTTGCCGAGAGCGCCCGCGGCGACAAGCGGCACAGCCTGATCGCCGTGCTGGACCAGACCCGGACCCCGATGGGCGCCCGCCTGCTGCGGCGTTGGGTGGGTCAGCCGTTGCTGGACCCGGGGGAACTGCGGACGCGGCAGGACGGCGTGGCGCGGTTCCACGCCGATGCCCTGGCCCGGGCGGAGCTGCGCAAGGCGCTGGGGAGCGTCGGGGACATCGAGCGGCTCGTCAACCGGGCGGTGACCGGCATCGCCGGGCCTCGGGA
>JALYMD010000063.1 GCA_030773875.1 Chloroflexota bacterium
ACGTGGTCGAGGACAGCACCATCGGCTTCCCCCTCCGGCTAGAGTACGGCGTGGTTGCGGAACAGTTCATCCTTGGCTTCGGTAACGCGCTCCAGGATTTCGTCGACGGGCCTGATGAGTCGCTCGCCGATAATCCGCAGTACCAGGCCGTCATGGCGACGTTGCCCGAGGAGCATGGGGCCCAGGCCTACGTCGACCTTGCCCAGATCATCACGGTCGTGCAAGGGTTCCTGGGCGCCTCAAGCGGCGTGGCAGATGTCGAGGACGCGAACGCGGCGTGCGCGGAATACGACACCCAGGAGGACGCGCAGGCGGCTTACGACGAGGACCCGGGAAATCTGATTGACCTGGACCAGGACTTTGACGGGCAAGCCTGCGAAGACTTCTTCAGCCCGGGAGCAGATGCGACCCCACAAGCCGGCGCTGGCGACTTCGACGCCGTGCGCGCGCTAGCTACGGTCCAGTTTGAGCGTGAGGGGATGCGAGGCACCAGCACCATCCTCTACATTGAGGGGCAGTAGAGGCGGGGCAGATTCAGCGGTTGAGACTGCCGACGGCTGGCCCCCTCCTTGACAGGCAAGACGGGGTGGCTCCGCAAGGGCCACCCCGTCGCCATGGATGTGACGCTGTGGCACCGTGGCAGCGGCCGACACGAGACCGATGGAGTCATGAGCATGAACGTCGCACTCTTGAAGCGTCTCAGCGAATCCCCTGGCATCGCCGGCCGTGAGGACCGCGTACGTGCGGTCGTGGCCGAGGAACTCCAGTCGCTCGTCGACGAACTTCGAGTCGATGTCCTCGGCAATCTCGTGGGCACCAAGCGGGGGAGTGGCGGTCCACGGGTCATGATTGCCGCTCACATGGATGAGATTGGGTTCCTGGTCAAGCATATTGACGATCGCGGGTTCGTTCGCCTGCAGCCGGTCGGTGGGTTCGACCCCCGAGTGTTAGTCGCTCAACGAGTCGTCGTTCACGGCTTCGCGGGTGGCGAGCACCGGGGTGTCGTGCAGGCCGCCGCGAAGCCGATCCACCTCCTCGATCCCTCCGAGATCAAGCCCCCGAAGATGGAGGAGTTGTTTGTCGACGTGGGAATGCCGGTGGACCGGGTTCGGGCGGCGATCGAGGTGGGTGACATGGTCACGCTCGATCGGACGCTGGAGACCGTTGGAGACACCGTGGTCAGCAAGGCGCTGGACGACCGGCTCGGGGTCTACGTGATGATCGAAGCCCTGCGGGCAATGTCTGGTTCTCGTGCTGAGATCCTGGCTGTGGCGACGACCCAGGAGGAGGTTGGGCTGCGCGGGGCGACGACGTCCGGGTATGCGCTAGAGCCCGACATTGCCGTGGCGCTCGACGTCACCCTAGCAGGGGATTATCCCGGTGGACCTGAGGAGCAGGCGGTGACGCGGCTAGGGAATGGTGCCGCAATCAAGGTGATGGACTCCTCCCAAATTACCCCGCCGAAGCTTCTCCGCCACGTCCGCGATCTTGCCGACGAGCACGGTATTCGGTACCAACTGGAGATCCTGCCACGTGGGGGCACGGATGCCGGGGCAGTTCAACGCTCCCGGGCGGGAGTTGTCTCGATCACGCTCTCCATTCCGACCCGCTACGTCCACACGGTCAACGAGATGGCGAACCAGGGGGACATTGACGGTTGCGTGGCACTCCTGGCTCGTTTCCTAGAGGACGCCGGGTCACGCGACTACGGCTATGACCAGCCGTAGACCACGATGTCTAGGTGACGGCTCGCATGAGTCTTCTTATCCGGAACGGAACGGGTCGCCTACACGTTATGGAGGTACGACCTGGTTCTGACCGCTGAACTGGCGAAGGCATGGCGGTGTGCCGCATAGATCCGAAAGACCGTTGATACCGTTCCACGATTGAGTGGACTGATCGCTAGCGGATGTTGATCCCCCGAACGATTTGGGTCTGGGTCTCCGTCCTCGGCTATCAAATCGGCAAGGCCGCCGAGACGGGAATCTCGACGAGGAGAACTGCACGATGACCGAGCGATCCGGAGCGCGACCGCCAATCGATAGGGATCGGAGGGAGCCGGACGAGGTGTTTCAGGATATGCGACACACGGGACCTCTAATGACGCGGCGTCAGGTGATGCGATGGTCCGCGATCACGGCTGGGGCGATCGCTGCCGGACAAGGCGGGCAAGGGGTGGTGGCCCGGCCGGCAGGGCTGGGCCGGGCGCATTCCTATGGCCTTCAGGACGAAGAGATCCAGACCGACGCCGAGATCTCGGTACCGTTCAATCCGTTCGGGCAGCCTGTTACGCTCGATCCTCATCGAACGACCAATTGGGGCCCGTTCTGGATCATGTTTCCTAACGTTTGGGGCGGATTAATGCGGTTCACCGAGACCGGGGAGGTCGTGGAGGACCTCGCCGAGAGCTACTCGGTGAGCGACGACGGCCTCGTCTACACGTTCAAGATCCGGCCTGATGCGAAGTACGCCAATGGACGCCCCGTAGTCGCCGATCACTTCATCTCATCTTGGAAGCGCGCGCTCAGCCCGGACAATGCGTCGCCGATGGCCTACTTCATGCAGCAGGTGGAGGGGTACCAGGACTACATCGAGAAGCGCAACGAAGAGATTGGCTTCCGCGCCCTTGACGACGCGACGGTGGAGGTCACCCTCGCTGAGCCGTATAACTATTTTCTCTCCTACATGGCCACCTTTGTCTGGAGCGTGGTCGATCCACAAGTGCTCGAAGAAGCGGGCGAGCAAGACTTCGTGCTAAGGGATGCCGGCACCGGACCGTGGCGCTTCACCGAATTCGAGCGGGACGCTCAGTTCGTGATGGAGCCAAACACGAACCATTACGGTGGCGTTTCTCCCTCGATTGTGAAGATCATTTGGCCCGTCATGAGTGGCCCGGATGCCGATACGACCGCGCTTGAAGCCTATCAGGCAGGCGAGGTTGTCTCCGCCGATTTGCCGCTTTCTCTCATGCCTCAGATCACGGAGGACGAGACCCTGTCTGAGGAGTTGGTCACCATCTCCCCACCGGGGTCAACGCGATCGCTCGCCATGGATTTCACTAAGGCTCCCTTCGACGACGTCCGGGTCCGGCGCGCCTTTGCCCTGGCCACTGACCGGGAGCGGTGGGCGAATGAGATCTGGCAGGGAAGCTACCTTCCTGCGGAAGTCTTCACGCCTCCGGTGACCGCGGCGATCTCGGGCTACGAGCCCCCGAGCGGGTTGGCCTTCGATGTCGACGCTGCGAAGCAGGCGCTGGAGGAGGCCGGCTTTCCGAATGGGGAAGGCCTGCCGGAGATTGTGTTCTACCAGTCGAGCGCCGACAGACCGGAAGAGATCGAGCGTTGGGCGACGTTTCTGCAAACCTATGAAGACAACCTCGGCGTCACGATCAGGCACGAAACGTCAATGACCGAGGAGCAGATCGAGGACCTTCGAAAGGACGAGGGTGGCTTGCAGCTGTCCTCGATCTGGTGGTGGTACGTCACCGAGACGCCCCACCTATTGGCTGAGGCGTTTCAGCCGGATGCTCCGTACATGAAGGGCTACTTCAACTGGAGCCCGGATTTGGAGCCGGCCGGTGACTTTGACCCGGGCGCCGACGCGGTGACGTTTGACGATCTTATGGCCCGAGCGGAGGTCGAGCAGGACGAGGCGACCCGGAACGATCTCTATCGCCAGGGCGAGGAGTTGGTGCTTAAGAACGCCGTCTGCGTGCCGCTCGGGAACTGGGTCCAAACCTTCGTTCAGAAGCCGTGGTTGCAAGGAACCAAGCACGGGCCGTGGACGGGCCGCTTGCCCATCCGCTTCGACCAGGACGTTGTGGTGCTCAAGCACTAAATCGACCCCAGACCGGTTAGGACGCGCCGGCTCCGAAGGCGACATCCATGCCTGTTCGAGAGGCCAGTCCTGCTCGCGGTCCGGCGTCGGGATGGGCGCAGAACTGATGGGTGGAGGACCGGATGGAGATGCGTCCATCCGGCGCACCCGATGTTGCGCCTGGGAAAAGAGTGATCCAGATGTTGTCAGGCGGCGGTCATCCCGTCGCCTCGGGCGACCGGGGCCCGGGCGGGGAAGGAGGAGGTCATGTGCCGTCGGCGAGGAGCGGACGCGGGATCCCTGACCTGTCTCCGGAGGACGGTCGATTTGCCCCAGGCGCTGGAGCATTTCGGCGTTGACCGTGGAGTGGTAGCGGCAGTTGTTGTTGACCATCGCGTGGACTTCCGAAGCGTGTCCCGCTAGATCGGCTACCGGTGACGCCCACTCCGACAGCTCCTCCACGCAGTAGAGATCGTTAAAGCGCTCCCCTGGTGATCTCCACCTTCGTGTACCACGTCCGGGGGTGCGTCCGTGGAGGCGGGCATAGGTGAGGGTGGGAAACGTGACCGCGAGCACGCGTCGGGTGGTCCCGCTGCCGACTTGAGGTGCAACAACGACCACGAAGCCGAGCCCGAGATCTGAGAGGAGGCCAAGGGTCTCCTGAACCCGGTCGGGAGCGCCAGGAGTTGTGGAGAAACTCGGCTACAACCTGGTCACCGGCCATCTGGTCGGCCACCTCTCGTAGGTAGGACCGCTGTTTTGGCTCGTCCACCAACGAGGGTGGGAACTGGAACAAGAGCGCGCCGAGCCGGCCGCCTTTGACGGGGGGCTGGTAGGAGGCACGGAATGCCTCGAAGTCGTCGGCGCCGACGCTCCTCCCCGTGATGCCGGTCAGTTGGCCGTAGGTCTTAACGTCGGAGACGAAATGGTCCGGTGTGCGAGCAGCCCAGTTCTCCTAGGGTGTGTCTTCAAACGGGCAACCAGAGCCGGATGGCAGCGAGGGTGAGCAAGGCATGGTAGGTCTCCTCCAGTTTCTCGTACCGGGTAGCGATGGCCCGGTGCTGCTTGAGCCGGTTGATCG
>JALYMD010000064.1 GCA_030773875.1 Chloroflexota bacterium
AGCGGGCCAAGAGCCGCGCTCTGCTCGACATCGTGAGCGGCGCCCTCGACCTGGAGGGAAGCACCGGACCCAACCAGAACGACCCGGCGGAGGTCAAGCTGGAGACCGAGATGGCCCGGCTGCGGGCTGAGCTCAACTGGCGCTACAGTCAGTTGACCGAGGTCGGCAAGGCCGCCGAGGCCGACAACCTCGGGGCGGCTTGCCCGGATGCGGCCGACTGGCACCGTGTTATTCAGGAGCGGGAGCGGGCGCTTGAGGCGCTGCAGAACCGCATGGCGGCGACCCAGGGCGTCGCAGGGCTCTACGCGCCCCCGATCGATCTGGCCGCCACTCAGCGCCTGGTGCCTCCGAACGGAGCGCTGATTGAATACTTCCTCGCCGGGGACCAACTCACGGCGTTTGTTCTCCGTGGCGACAGCGTCCACGTATTTCGGGACCTGGTTCGTGCTTCGGAGCTCGTCAACCTTGTCCGTCGGGTCCGCTTCCAAATCGACCGGGCGCTAGTGACCGGTGCCGAGCAGGCCAGCCGGGTAAGCCGGCTACTTGCCGATGCTCGCCGGGAGTTGGGGTCGCTCGATGCTGCGGTGCTGGCGCCGCTTCGCGAGGCCGTGGGAGCCGCCGAGCGCCTGGTGATCATTCCTCACGGGCCGCTTCACGCCGTTCCCTTTCACGCGCTCTGGGATGGCCAGCAGTACCTGATCGAGCGGGCCGAGGTTCTTTACGCGCCGAGCGCCAGCCTGCTGGCTCATATGCAACGTGAAGATGACGCCGGTTCTTTCAATGGGGCCCTGGTCGTCGGGGTGCCGGACGAGACCGCGCCGCAGATCGCCCATGAGACGCGGCAAGTGGCGGCCGCCCTCGGTACGGATAACGTCCTGCTCGGTCCCTCTGCCACCGTCGAACGGGTCACCGCGGCGGCTCGAGGGGTTTCTATCGTCCATTTGGCCTGCCACGGCCGTTTCTCGCCGACGAGCCCGCTGATGTCGGGAATCAAGCTTGCGGACGGCTGGCTGACCGTTCGGGATAACTACAAGCTCCGCCTGTCGCGGGCGCTCGTAACGTTGAGCGCGTGTAACACAGGGCGAAGCGTGGTTGGCTCAGGGGACGAGTTGGTGGGACTGATCCGGAGTTTTTTGGCGGCCGGAGCCTCATCATTGGTCGTGAGCCTGTGGATCGTGAACGACGAGAGCGCAGCGGCTATAATGACCGACTTCTACCGTGCCTGGCAGGCCGGTGCTACGCCGTCAGCAGCGCTCCGTGACGCTCAACGTGTCATGCTCGACCGCCGGCCGCACCCCGCGTTCTGGGCTCCGTTCATCATGGAAGGTTCGCCATGACCACCAACCTATCTATCCCCGCCTCGCTTCGCCCGCTCCTGTTCCTGAGCCTCGCCTTTGCCCTTGCCCTCGGCTCCACCCCGGTGGCGTTGGCCTTCCAGGAGGGAGAGCAGGATGGAGGAAACCCATGGCAGGTTCCCTTCGTCGACAGTGACGGTGATCCGACGACAGATGGCTACCGGGCGGAGCAAGTCATCGTCCGTCTGAGACCAGGTGCGGATCTCGCCACCTTCAATGCTCGCAATGGGACGACGGAACTCGCCGCGATTCCGTCCCGGAGTATCTACCTTCTCCAGCTGCCCAGCGGCAGCGACGAGGCAACGTCGGAGGGTCTGCTGGGCGTCGATCCGGACGTTGTCTGGGCCGAGCTGAACTTCGCCAGCCAAGCTCCGGAGGGTCGCCCGCGTAACTTCTTCGTTACCGGGGCGAGCGACGAGACCTCGTACACTGGGCAGTACGCATCGGACCTCCTCGGGTTAGACGCAGCCCACGCGTGCGGCACGGGCTCCGGTGTGGTGGTGGCGGTCATCGACACTGGAGTCGACGCCGCGCATCCGGCGCTGGCCGGGCGCGTGCTCGGCAGCGGCTGGAACGTCTTCGAGAACTCGCCCGACACCTCCGACGTTGGGAACGGGGTGGACGACGACGATGACGGAAGCGTGGACGAGATGACGGGGCATGGGACCCACGTGTCCGGCATCATTGGCCAGGTGGCCCCTGATACCGCCATTCTGCCCGTCAAGGCGCTCGACAGCGACGGCGTCGGGGACGCGTTCTTCCTTGCGGCCGGGATCTATTACGCCATCGACAGCGGCGCCAGCGTGATCAACCTGAGCCTCAGCTCGACGCAGAACACGCGGGTGGTCGCTGAGGCCGTCGCGGAGGCAGCCTCCGCAGGTATCGTCGTTACCGCCGCGGCCGGAAACCTTGACCGGGCACAACCGCCGGAATACCCGGCGGTTGACGACAACGCGCTCGGTGTCGCCGCGACCGACGCCAGCGACCTCAAGAGTGCTTTCAGCAACTACCAGGGCGCCCTGGACATCAGCGCCCCGGGCACCGATATCGTCAGCGCGATCCCGGGCGGTGGCTACGCGTACTGGAGCGGCACGAGCATGGCAACGCCGTTCGTTTCGGGCGCGGCCGCTCTCGTAATCGGGGCCGGGATGGGGGGACGCGAGCAGCTTGTGCAGACGGCGGCTCCGCTGGACGGGCTCAACCCGAGCTACGCCGGACTCCTCGGCGCGGGCCGGGTTGACGCGGCGGCGGCGGTCGGCTGCGGGACGAGCGCAACCACAACGGAGACATCGGAGTCAACGACCGTAACTAGCGAGACGACCGAGACGACGGCCGGGACTGCGGTCATCGCCGGCACAGGCGGAGACGGTGCGAACTGCCGCGTCGAGGCGAACTCAGAAGCAGAACTCATCACTGTGGTTCCTGAGGGCACGACGGTGGATCTGGCGGGGGACCTCGTCGGGGAGTGGCAGCCGATCACGTGTGACGCCTCCCCGGGGTACGTCCACAGCCAGTACCTCTCCTACGACTAACCCCTCGTTGGGGGTGATGCCGTGGTCTAGGCCCGGTGGTCAGGATCGGCGGCAAATCGTCGATCCTGGGACTTCCTAATGCTGAGGTCCAGATACCTGGGGCAGAGAACACGCGGCTCATTTGATCAACCGCTGAATCCGGTTCCAGTTCCAGGTTGGCTTCGAGACGAGCAAGCTGCTCGCTCGATGACCCGTGAGTCTCAAGGATCGGACGCTTGGGCCACAAGCGAGCTCTCGCCCGCCGCTCCGTGGCTCATGGTTCCTAGCCTCCCCTTCCAGCACCAACCGTAGGGAGAGTTAGAGCGGTTTGCAGAGGAACCGGGCCCGGTGGGAGATTGTGGGGGTGAAGACGTACTCGACCGACCTCCGGGAGCGGCTGCTCCAGGCCATGGACGCCGGCCTGGGGCACGCTGAGGCGGCGCGGCTCTTCGGCGTCGGGCGGACCACCATCACGCGCTGGCAGCGGCAGCGACGCGACACCGGCACCCTGGCCCCCCGGCCACACCCCGGTCGCCGGCCCCGGATCGGGCCGGAGCGGTGGCCAGCCCTGGAG
>JALYMD010000065.1 GCA_030773875.1 Chloroflexota bacterium
TGAATGCCGAATACATGACGCTCGGCACTGACCCAGAGAGCCTGTCCCGCAAAGCGATGCTGGCGATTTTGATGAACAAATATTTGAAGAACACTAAGGAAGATGGAACATGTTCAACCCGCAGGAACACCTGATTGACATCAAAGGAAAGAAGTACCTGCCGGTCGCATCGCGCATTCAGTGGTTCCGCGACCAACATCCCCAAGGAGTCATCGGCACAGAGCTGGTCGAGCGGGGACAGGGCTACGCCGTCTTTCAGGCCAAGATTGTGGTCATCGACGACAAGAACTTCGAGCGCACCCTCTCCACGGGCTACGGCTCCGAGACCAAAGACGATTGGAAGGACTACCTGGAGAAGGCGGAGACCAAGGCGATAGGACGCGCTCTAGCGGCCGCAGGATTCGGCACACAGTTCACCGACGACTTTGATATGGATGCGGACGGCACAAAGGTTGTAGACGCCCCACAGCCCGTTCAGCGCACCACCAACGTTGAGACTGGTGAAGTTACAGAGGTCGAGCCGGTCCTCGGTCCTGATGAGTACTGGAATGACGTCGAGAAAAAGATCTACAAGCCCGGCGTCTGCGACATCTGCTCCAAAAAAGTGCCGGCCAAGAGTGTCTCCTTCAGTCAGTACAAGTTCCAGCGCACCCTCTGCTGGGATCACCAGAAGACGATGGAGGCGGTGGCATGACCAAAGACTATCCGTTGAGCTGGCCGGAGGGCTGGGCGCGTACTGAGTCCCGCAAGAATGCAACCTTCAAGGTCACGCAACAGCAGGCGACCTGGGATCTGGAGGACGAACTGAAGCGGCTGGGCGCTAAGAACCCGGTCATCACCAGCAACCAGCGCCGTCCAAGCGATGGCAAACCCAAGGACCCCGGCGTCGCACTCTATTTCGACCTCGAAAGCAAGGAGCAGTGCATCCCCTGCGACAAGTGGAGCACCGTGGGCGATAACATCCGCGCCATTGGTCTCACCATTGCGGCCCTGCGGGGCTTGGAGGGGTGGGGAGCCAAGGACATGGTCAACGCGGCCTTCCGAGGTTTTGCCGCCCTGCCAGCCCCCTCTGGATCCCCCACGATCGCTGATGAGTCTTGGCACGAGGTCCTGCGGGTGCTACCCGACGCCACCGTCGAGGAGATCAAGGCCGCTTACCGGGTCAAGGTGCGCACAGCCCACCCGGACGCCGGCGGGTCACCGGAGCAGATGCGGCGCGTGCAGCGGGCATATGAGCAGGCGATGAGAGAGAGGGAGGTGATGAGCTAATGGAGAACTGGGAATTGGTGGCTTGGGGAGCGTCAATCTGCTCCCTCCTCATGGGAATGGCGTGGTTCTGGCTGTTTTGGACAATCACGAAGAGCAATAGGGAGCGCGACTTCCAGATACGCGCGGACAACCTGTTTCAGACCGAGGCGTACCAGCGATCGGAGCGGGCGCACCAACTGTACGGCATGCCGAGGTTGTTTGAGAAGCCGATGACATAATAGAAAGAGAGACGTCGCGCCTTCTGGCTCCCCTTGGTGCTGGACGAGAGGGCAGCTCGTTCAGGTTTTACTCCAGGGGGAACCAGAGGAGCGCGACAACGACCTATGAAGACATCCATACCCAACCTCCGCTATCAGCTCGTCATGCACCTGTACCAATATCACCGGGCACAGCATAGCTGTGAGCGCCACAAGCAGAAGAATCTCCCCACCAAATACGACGAAAAGCGCATGGAGATGGAGCGCAACCTTGTTGACTGCATCGTCCATCACCTCCCCCGCCGCAAGCGACCGAAGGGGGGTGAAGACCATTGATAACACTCTTGTTGATCGTGGGTGCGGTGGCCGTCATCATCATGATTCTTGAGGTGAAAGAAGAGAAGCGCCTCCAACAGCAGAAGCGTGAGTCCGAGGCGCAACCGCTGCCCCAAGCAGAGCCGTCCGACGTTCCTGGCCATCTGCCGCCCCCGCTGGAAGAGCCGTACACACCCGAGCCGGTCGTTCACCGGCGCCCAGGACGACCACGGAAATCGATCGTCACAGAAGTCTCGCCGGGGGCCGTTCCCGGTCGTCGGAGCCGTAAAGTTCACTAAGGAGGAATCTGAAAAAACGCATCCCCGCCTTCGGCGTCGCCTACTTCGGCTGCACCAACACCCACCACGCCGCCGCCGACTTCAAGGAGCTGGCCCAACGCTTCTCATGGCTGGTGTTACCTGTCAGCGAGCAGGACATCCACCACGGCCGGCGCACCGTCACTGAGATGGTGAAAGTAGCCCACGACACCGGTTTAGAAGCCTGGGTTGGTGCTTGGGGAATTGCCGGGCTGTTTGGTGGAGAAGGCTTGACCGCCCTGCGTCACCTCTGCCCGCAGTCCTGCCGTGTTCAAGACGAACTGAAGCGATGGACTGAGGTGGTGGTGGAGTCCGGGGCCGAAGGGGCATTCCTGGATGAGCCCCGCAATCGGTGTTGCTCGGTCCAGGGCATCTTGTTTGACCTGACCTTCGTCTTGAGCCAGGCCGGGATTCAGACACACCTCTGCCTCTCCCCGGAGCATCCCTGGCCCGACATGCTCATGCTGAAGGGTCAGCTCACCTCGGTCGGCACAGACCCCTACAGCGTCTTTCGCCCGGAGCTGGAGCTGGTGCCCTACATTGACGACTGGGCGACTGAAGCCAAACGTGCGGCCAAGGATGCCGGAGCCAAGACCCACGGCTGGGTGCGCGGCTTTAGCGTCCCCGCCGGCCAGGAAGATGCGATCGCGCTCTCCCTGAAGCTGTGGGCCACCGCCGGCGTTGATCGGGTGGGCGTCTGGGGCTACAGACCTGAACGGGTGGGTACGCTGGCCAACGAGCAGCCCGAAGTGGTGTGGACGACGATTTGTGACGCAATTGACCGTCTCAAAGGCTCTTAGCTCGACTTTGTTAGGGTTGTCGGCTTTCCCGTATGGAACGTCCGCAAGTAGATAATCACCAGCGGCAGAGCCACCGAGGCGATAATCTGCGCGATGCGGTCAGCCAATGCCTCATCCTGCACAATCAGCTTGATAATCTCCACCTGTGAAAAGAGCTCCAAGGCGCTGACTAAGCCCACCAGGGCGGCCGTACCGTTGATCTTCGACTGCCACGGTTGCTTGGAGTCTGTCACCATCACCGGAGGCGTGATGGGGTCGTCCACGTCGACCTTGATTCCAGAGTTGCGTGCGGGGTCGATGTAGATGGGTCCGCGCACGGGTGCCTCATGGATGTGCTCGTCTTCAAAGGGAAGAATGGGGGGAATAGATTGAGCCATAAACTTTACCTCACTTTCATATTTTAGTATAATTGAGCCATTACCAAGCTAGAGACGCGGTAACACAATCGAATTTGAGTACTCAAGTCCGCCCTCCGCATGTCTCTAGCATCGGAGGGTTTTTTGATGACCGATATTGAACGTTTTAAATCTAAAGTGCGCTACGATCCCCTGACCGGATGTCTGCTCTGGGCGGGCGGAGTCTTCTAGGAGGGGTACGGAATATTCTCGGTCAACAGAGTCCCCCGGAGCGCCCACCGCGTCGGATGGCATCTCTTTATGGGAGAGATTGACCAGGTAATTCAGATTCACCACCTTTGCGAGAACAAGTTGTGCGTCAATCCCAGTCATTTGTCTCCTGTCACTGCCAAACATCACGCCCTCCTCACACACGGCACTGTCGGTCGAAACTCGATGCTCTCCTCCGCCTGTCCCCAAGGACACCCTTACAACTACGTGTACAAGGGTCTGCGTCTATGTCGAACCTGTCTGAACCAGTCTGACGCGCGGTGGCGGTCAAAAAATCCAGAG
The DNA here is from genome assembly GCA_030773875.1 of Chloroflexota bacterium. The sequence continues at coordinate 3,807 of JALYMD010000065.1, forward strand.
AAGGTTCGAGCGCAGAAGCGTCGCCACTATCTCAAATACCGAGACAGGTACATTGCCCAGGCTAGGCAGAGGCGGAGCGAATCAACTCCCTGAGTTTGCGCCCGATCTCTTGGTCTGGTCCCCCTTCGTTCTCGTACTGTTCAAGTTTCAAGTGGAGTCTCCGAATCTCCTCTTCCTTGGCATCTCTCAGCGGATTTGGTGCGTTCTTCTGTGTGAACTCGTAGGCGGAGATGCCGGATTTAATCCAGGCCTCTTCCTGCTCGCGCGTCGGCCAGATTGTTGCTTGAGTTATCCAGCACGCCCGGAATGCCTCCATTTTTAGCTCATCCCGCATGGGAGACGGCCCAAATTTTTGTACCCAGTCATACGGCGCCAGCCCTGACGCCTTCCAGGCGTCCACCTCCTCCTTACTGGGCCAGCGCGTGGCCACGGTGATAAAGCAATTGGAAAAATCTTGTTCTGGGGTCACGTCAGTGGAGCCTCCTTGCTCCGGCAATGCGCCGCCCCATCCAGGGCCGAAGCGCATGCGGTTGTACATGTTCATGCCCTCTTTCCAGCGGTTGCCCGGGCAGGCGGTGGATCCAACCGAGGGCCACAGATTGATGGCCTCCTTGTGGCCGATCACGTCGTCCCACGAGCGGATGTTGGGCAGGTCAGGGC
>JALYMD010000066.1 GCA_030773875.1 Chloroflexota bacterium
CGGGATTCCCACGTCGCCGCGGCCTATGCCGGGTTCATCCTGATGTTGTCTGTGGTGAGCACAATCCTCTTCCTCTGGTTGCTGCCGGTGCGTGAGGAGCAGCAAGGATGACAAGCATCGCGCGAGATCTTCCTGCGGCGCCCCGGGTGGATCGCGAAGCGGTCGCGGCGCGTCAGGCACGAGCGCGGCGCCGGATGCTCGGCCGGGGGCTGCTCTACGCGGCGGCCGTGCTGCTGGCGCTCTGGGTGCTGTTCCCCATCTACTTGATCACGATTACGGCGTTCAGCCCGCGTGATGCGGTCTACGACTATCCAAAGCAACTCATCCCCGGCACCTTTTCGGCCGAGACCATGCGGTTCTTCGTCGACGCGGAGGGAGTGCTCGGGGCGCTCTGGAACAGCGTCCTCGTCGCGGTCGTGACGCTGATCTTCTCGACCTTGATCGGCGCCCCGGCCGGTTACGCGCTGGCGCGCTTTGCGTTCCGGGGGCGCGACGCCTTCCGCCTGATCGTGCTCTCGACGCGGGCCTTCCCGATCGTGATCCTCTCGATCCCGCTCGCCGTCTCGTTCATCGAGTGGGGCATCTACGACACGATCTGGAGTGTCGCGCTGATGCACACGGCGCTGGCGCTGCCCTTCACCGTCCTAATCACGAGCAGCATCTTCATCAGCGTTCCCCGGGATCTGGAGGAAGCGGCGCTGACGCTCGGCTGCACGCCGGCGACGGCGTTCGTCAAAGTCGTGCTGCCCTTGGCCCTGCCGGGGCTGGCGGCCGCCTCGATCTTTACCTTCGTCCTCTCCTGGAACGAGGTCTTCGCGGCGGTGATCCTGACGCTGCGGGAGCGGACGTTGCCGGCGCTCGTGCTCGCGGCGTTGAACCAGTCGCCGGTGCCGTTCCGGCTGGCGGCGGGTTGGTTCATGCTCGCCCCGTCGCTCATCTTCATCTTCGTCATTCGGCGCTACCTACTCGGCCTGTGGGGGCGCGTCTCGCGATGAGGAGGGGCCCATGGCCGAGATTCGCCTTCAGGGCATCACCAAGATCTTCGACAAGAAGGTGCGGGCCGTTGACGAGGTCGATCTGACGATCGCCGACCGGGAGTTTATGGTCCTGCTTGGCCCCAGCGGCTGTGGCAAGACGACCTTGATGCGGATGATCGCCGGCCTGGAGTACCCGGAGCACGGTCGGGTCTCGATCGGGAACCGGGACGTTACGGACCTGCCGCCCCGCCGCCGCGACATCTCGATGGTCTTCCAGAGCTACGCCGTCTTTCCGCACCTCACCGTCTTCGACAACGTCGCCTTCGGCCTGCGGATGAAGAACATCGCCAAGGCCGAGATCAAGCGCCGGGTCGAAGGGGCGGCCGAGTTGGTTCAACTTGGGCCCTACCTTGAACGCTACCCAGCGCAACTCTCCGGCGGTCAGCGCCAGCGGGTGGCGGTCGCGCGGGCGATCGTGATGGAGCCGGCCGTGCTGCTGATGGACGAGCCGCTCTCCAACTTGGACGCGTTGCTGCGGCTCAACTTCCGCGCGGAGTTGAAGCGGCTGGTGGGGGAACTCAAGACGACGACGATCTACGTCACCCACGACCAGGTGGAGGCGATGAGCCTTGGCGACCGGATCGCGGTGATGCGCGAGGGGCGGATCGTTCAGTGCGGCACGCCGATGGAGATTTACGACCGTCCGGCGAACCGGTTTGTCGGCGGTTTCATCGGCAGCCCGCCGATGAACTTCCTGAGCGGGCGGATCGAGCGCAGCAACGGCCACGTTCAGGTGGGCCTCGGCGACCAGACCTTGATGGCGCCAACCGCCCTCGCCGGGCGGACCGCCGGGGAGGTGCTGGTCGGCATCCGCGCGGAGAACATCGAGGCGGAGGCAGTGCCGGCGCCCGGGGCGATTGCCGCTCGCACCGAGGTGGTGGAGCCGCTCGGCTCCCACCTGCTGGTCACCGCCGCCGTCGGCGATCAGCGGCTCAAGATCCAGGCCCGGACCGACTTTCCGGCCCGGCCGGACACACCCCTCTGGCTACGGCCGGAGCCGGACAAGCTGCGCTGGTTCGACCCTGAGTCGGGTCAGGAGATTGACGCGCGATGAACGCGAGTGCATCTCCCGCGCCTCCCATTCCAAGCGATCTCGCGGACCGGGCGGCGGAGGTGCTGCGGGGCAATGATCTCGGGGGCTGGACCAAAGCTGCGCCCCGGCTCTACCCCCACCAGTGGAGCTGGGACAGCGCGTTCATCGCCATCGGCTGGGCACACCTTGACGTCCTGCGGGCTGCTGAGGAGCTGCGGACGCTGTTCGATGCCCAGTGGGCCACCGGCAAGGTGCCCCACATTGTCTTCAACCCGATGGTGCCGCCCGGCGCCTATTTTCCCGACGCCGCCTACTGGGCCTGCGCCGACCACTCCCCGGACGCCCCCCCAGCCCCTATTGAGACCAGTGGGCTCTGCCAGCCACCGGTCCACGCCATCGCCGCCCGGCGAATCTGGGAGGTCGCCCAGCGCAAGGACGAGGCAACCGCCGACGCCCGCGTCTTCCTAGCCAACCTCTACCCCAAGCTCCTGGCCTGGCACCGCTACCTGGCGACCGCCCGTGATCCCGAGGGATCCGGCCTGGTCGCCATCTATCACTCCTGGGAAAGCGGCGCCGACAACTCGCCCCGCTGGGACGCGGCGCTCGCAGCGGTGAGCGTCGGTGACTTGCCCCCCTACACCCGCGCCGATCTCCGCCACGTGACGGACCGCTCGCAACGCCCCACGGATGCCGAGTACGACCGCTACCTCTGGCTGGTGGAGCTGCTTAAACGCGAGCGGTACGATGAGGCCGCCATCTACCCAGCCCACCCGTTCCTCGTCAAGGACGTCCTCTTCAGCGCGATCCTAGTCGCGGCGAACGAGGCACTGCTGGACATTGCGGCGCTGGTTGACGCTCCGGAGACTGAGCGCGCGACCATCGTCAGTTGGGTGGAGCGTGGCCGGCAGGGGCTCGATGGCTGCTGGGATTCGGCGCTGGGGCTCTGTTTGGATCGAGACGTGCGGACCGGTCGGCCGGTGGCGACGCGGACTGTGGCGGGCTTCGCGCCGCTCGTGGCCGGCGGGCTGGACCCCGAGCGCCGAGCGGCGTTGCTCGCGTCCCTCGATTCCAGCGCGTTTCTTGGTCACCCCGATTTGCGCTGGGCGGTGCCGCCGAGTACCAGCCCCCACGACCCCGGCTTTCGCCCCCGCAGCTACTGGCGCGGCCCAACCTGGCCGTTCATGAACTGGCTCTTCTGGTGGACGCTGGAGCGAATCGGCGAGCACGAGCGGGCGGATCGGTTGCGCGTCGAGGCACTGGCGCAGATCGCCGGCGCCGGCTTCGCCGAATATGTGGAGCCATTCACCGGGGAACCCCTCGGCTCCGACGACCAATCCTGGACTGCCGCTGCCGCTCTGGACTGGCTCGCAAACCCCAGCGACGGAGCGTAGCCCCCAAGAGCTCCTGGTCTGGTTCCCTCATTGCCTTGACCGGCGGCCTCTACCCTCCGCCATGACGGCGGTGGGAAGACCGGTCCGTGCTACGATGCCGCCCGGACGGTCGTGGGCACAGCGGGGAAACCTGGCAGGGGGCTGAGGACGTGGGGGAGGGGTGGGGCTTCGCGCTGCCCACGCGGGTGCGATTCGGCAGTGGGGTTGCAGCGGAGTTGGCCGGGGAGATCCAGGCACTCGGCGCTCGCCCCTTCGTCGTCACCGACCCAGGTGTCCGTGCCGCTGGTCTCGTTGACCGTCTGCTCGCGTCATTCGCTCGCGAGGACTTGGCGGTCGAGGTGTTCGACGGTGTCAGCGCCAACCCGCGCGACCAGGAGTGTGCGGAAGCGGCGGAGTGCGCCCGGCGCTTCGGGGCCGATGTCATGGTCGGGATTGGCGGCGGCAGTCCCCTGGACGCGGCCAAGGCGGTGGCCGTGCTGATTGCCAACGGTGGCACCGTTCAGGAGTGGGAATCACCCAAGCCGCTGGCCCATCCCGCGTTGCCCATCATCGCCGTGCCGACCACCGCCGGCACCGGCAGCGAGGTCACCCGCTCCGCTGTGATCACGGACACGACGCGGCGGTTCAAGCTGACCGTCAAGGGCCCGAGTACCTTCCCCCGGGTCGCCCTGGTCGATCCGGACCTCACCCGCTCCGTCCCGCCGCACGTTCGGGCCGCCACCGGGATGGATGTCCTGACCCATGCGGCAGAGGCCTACACCTGCCGCCGCGCCAACCCGGTCAGTGATGCCCTGGCCCTCCACGCGACGCGTCTAGTCGCCCGGCACCTCGTCCGCACGATGCAGGCGCCGGAGGACGACGCGGCCCGCGCCGGGATGATGACCGCCAGCCTAATCGCTGGGATGGCCTTCGGCCACGCCGACGTGGCCGCGGTCCACTGCCTGGCCGAGGCGGTCGGTGGCCGCTACGACACCCCGCACGGTGTCGCCAACGCCGTCTTCCTGCCCCACGTCTTCGCCCACAACGCGCCGGCCGCCCCCGGGCGCCACGCCGATCTCGCCCGCGCCCTGGGCG
>JALYMD010000067.1 GCA_030773875.1 Chloroflexota bacterium
GCACGGTACAGACCTTGTCCGTTGCGGTGTGCTGACGCCAGATCAGGTCGGCGCGCTCTGCAGGGTTCGCAGCGATCAAGCTGTCGGACTGCTGGATGAGGCGGCGCTCGATCTGGAGGCGGAGAGCAGGCTCCCGGTTCCCGCTCCCGGCCACGGTGTTTTTCATGTGAGCCGTGGTGTGGAACATCTGGACGAAGGGCGTGTCCCAGTAACGCCGGAGGAGGTGAGCGGCCCAGCCGGAGAGCCAGTAGTGACTATGGATCACGTCGTAGCGGACGCCCTGACGAAGGGAGAAAAGAGCCGCCTCGGCGGCGAAGTCGGGGAGGAAGGGGAAGAGTTCGGTCTTGTCGATGGGACGTGACGGGCCAGCGGTGACGTTGATTACCCTGACGCCGGGGCAGATGAGCGTCAGTTCGGGGGAGTGCGAATCGGTGCGACGAGTGAAGATATCGACTTCGAGCCCGAGCCGGGCCAACTGACAGGCAAGGTCCCGGACGTAGACGTTCATTCCGCCGGCATCTTGCTGTCCAAGCGCGGCGAGGGGTGAGGTGTGGACGCAGATGAAGGCGGCGCGACGGAGCGGGGTATCGGTCTCGTACCCGAAGACCGGCGGCCCCTCGTAGCCGTAGGGGTTCACGGTGCCTGAGCTACCTTTCGCTTTGAAGCGTGCCGAGCGGTTGCCCCGGCCGCTTGACTAAGCCAGAGCGGTCGGCGTTTCCGGCAGTGGCGCAAGAACAAGGCCGCATCATCAAGCGGCCCGCACGGCTAGCCACTTACGGGATGATAGCAGAGGCTATTGAGGTAAGAGTCTAACTTTAGCCGCGCTCCGGCCCAATGAGGCCGTAGGAGCCGTCACGCCGCCGGTAGACGACGTTCATCTGGTCCTCGTCCGCATTCTGGAAGAGGAAGAAGTCATGGCCGAGAAGCTCAAGTTGGTCGATGGCTTCCTCGACATCCATCGGCTTCATCGCGAACCGCTTGCTCCGCACCAAAGTAGGGAAGGAAACTTCTTCGTCGGGCAGGTCATTGACTGGGACAACATCGGGAACGGCGACGGGCGGCCGCCGGCCCTTCCGATCGGTGCGCTTGTCGTGGTACCGCCGGATCTGCCTCGCCATCTTGTCGACGACCTGGTCGATCGCGCGTCGCGCGTCGTGGTCCTCTTCCTCAGCCCGCAGCAACTGGCGGCCGATCTGAATGGTGAGTTGCACCTTGGTTGCTTCGCCGCCCGAACGCTGATGGCGCCGTCGCAACTCCATCTGAGCATCGACCACCCGATCAACCAGGTGATCCAAGGTCGCCGCTCGGGCCAGGGCGAAATCCTTCAGTGCGGGAGCATCGGAAAGGTCGAGAGCCCTAAATTGCAGTTCCACGGCGGCGTGCCTCCGGGCTGCTTCCCCACCATCCGACGACGGGGAGATGTGCGACGCTCAGATTGGAGATGAGCCTCACCATACGGTCGCACAGGGACCGCATGACCGGTGCCCGCGGAGGGACTCGAACCCCCGACGCCCACCTTAGGACGGTGGCGCTCTATCCACTGAGCTACGCGGGCAGATCCCATCAGGGACCATTGGTCCATGCTAGCACATCAGAGCACTGCTCCTCCGCCTCGAAGAAGGCGATCGACAACTCGAGGCGGAGGAGGCGCAACGACCGTTAGACCGGCCGCGGCCCTTCATGACCGGACATGCAATGTTGATGTATGTTGTCGTCGTCAACGACGGATTTGGCTGATAACAGGTGGAGCGTTTCTGGTGACGATGGGTGTCGGTAGCGACATGGGCGGGCCATGTAAAACGGGTTGCTGGAGGAACAGCCACATGGTATCCTCTGGATTCGGCGGGGCGTAGCGCAGCCCGGTTAGCGCGCAGCGTTCGGGACGCTGAGGTCGGAGGTTCGAATCCTCTCGCCCCGACCGGTTGGGGGGTGGCTTTTGCCGCTCCCCTTTTTGTTGTCCGGTGACGCGACGGGAAGGTACGGATGGCGAAGAAGACGGCAATGTCTGGCACCGAGGCGAGGGGCGTTCGCGCGCTTCCCTCCGTGGCGGCACTGCTTGGCGATCCTGACATCCAATCCGCGACCTCCCTGTCGCCTGCGAATCTGACGAAGCTCCTGCAACAGATTGTCGAAGCGGAGCGGGCAGCGGCGGTGGCGGGAGGACGAGCCACACGAGGGGAGATTCGCGCCCGTGTGCTGGCCGAAGTCACGGGGTTCGAGCGCCCTTGCCTCGTGCGGGTCATCAACGCCACTGGGGTGATCATTCACACGAACTTGGGCCGCGCCCCGGTGAGTCCAGAGACCGCGGAAGCGATGGTGGCCGCGGCCGCTGGCAGCGTCGCCCTGGAGATCGACGCAGAGACCAACCAGCGGGGAGGACGCATGCGGGAGGTGAGCGACCTCATGCGTCTGCTCACCGGAGCCGAGGCAACGCTCGTCGTCAACAACAACGCCGCGGCAGTCCTCCTCGTACTCAGTGCCTTGGCGGCGGGTCGCAGCGTAATCCTGTCGCGTGGCGAGGCCGTGGAGATTGGCGGCGGGTTTCGGATTCCGGATGTCCTGCGCCAGAGCGGCGCCACCTTGGTTGAGGTTGGGACGACGAACCGGACCTATGCGCGGGACTATGAGGCCGCCATAGACGACGGGACAGCGGCCTTGATGAAGGTCCATCCGAGCAACTTCCAGGTCACAGGCTTCACCCACTCGGCCACGATAGAGGAGCTGGCAGAGATTGCGGCGACCCGAGGGGTCCCGCTCATCGACGACCAGGGCAGCGGAGCGCTGTTGACCACGGGGCCGTTCGGTCTCCGACCCGAGCCGACGATCGCTGACAGCATCCAAAGCGGGGCGGGGATCGTCACGGCGAGCGGGGACAAGTTGCTTGGCGGTCCCCAAGCAGGGTTGATCCTAGGCCGGCGAGACCTGGTGGAGCGCATTGCGGCGCACCCGCTCGCTCGCGCCGTCCGGGCCGACAAGACGTGTCTCGCTGGGATTGCCCGGACCTTGCGTCACTACGCAGATGGGACAGCGGTACAACGGGTGCCGGTGTGGCGCATGATCGCGGCAAGGCCGGAGGAACTTCGGGACCGGGCAGAGCGTCTTCGCGGGCGGCTGTCGCTCGCGAGCGAGGTGCTGCCGGTTGATGCCACAGTCGGGGGTGGTGCGCTCCCTGGTGAGACGCTGCCGAGTGTCGCACTCGCGGTGGAGACACCGCGGGTCGGCGCCGGCTCCGCGGACGCCCTGGCCCGACGGCTCCGCACCGGAAATGTGCCCGTGTTCGGACGCATCGACGGCGACCGGGTCCTGCTTGACCTACGAACGGTGCTTCCAGAGGACGACGGAGCGCTGCTGGTCGCACTGGAGGCGGTGCTCGGCCCCAATTCCTAACGTAGGGTGAGAGCTCGCCGATATGACCGCCAGATCCTGTTTCTGCTCGGCGGGGTAGTTGAGGAGCCGTCCCTGGTGGACTGAACCTTGGCTGCCCGGGCGAAGACAGGCGTACCTATCCACTACGGGACTGGGTGAGCGTTCCGGGTGTCCCGGAAGTAGGGGCTGACAGGCGGGTAGAACTCTCGGTGCCGGACGTAGAGCGCGGCGATCCGTGCTTGCAAGGCTCGGACCTCTGCCACATCGCCGCTTTTCTCGGCAACCTGAATCTCCCCTTGCAACTGGCGCATGAGAAAGGCCAACCGCTCGCGGCCAAGGTTCTCCAACGTCTGAAGGGCGTCGTGCTGGATCCGGCCAGGAAGTTGCTCTGGCTTGCCCTCCAACGTGGCCAATAAGCGCTCGGCGTGATCGGCAAGCGTGTCATCGAGACCGACCACGAGTTGCATGGGGTCAAGGTCCGGGATTGACGGGTCTTGCAGAAAACGGAGCAACTCACGGTTCCGGCTGTCACTCACCTCATCCGGACGAACCCTGGCCAAGATCTCCCGGCAGAGCGAGCGATGGGCCAGCAGGATCGCCATGAGGTGATCCTCCGTGGTGATTCTCGCCGCGCGCCGTGCAGTTGCGGCCGGCGCCACGGCGGCAGCAGCCGGTGTCCGGAGTGTCGCTCGGCGAACCTCTGAGAGGACGACTCGCTCGTCCAAGCGAAGCCGCGCGGCGAGCAGCGAGACATAATGGGAGAGCATGACGCGGTCCGGCACTTGCTGGAGGACCGGCGCCACCCTCGCCACGGCTTCGGCCTTAGCGCGGGCGTCGTTGGGGTCGGTCGAGGCGGAGACGGCGTCGATGAAGAAGTCCAGGAATGGCTTGGCCTGGGCGACGACCTCCGCCCAGCTCTCCGGCGCGCGGCGGATCAGTTCGTCCGGATCTTTGCCCTCCGGTAGGTGGACGATGGAGATCTCCGCGTTGAGCTTGCGTTCGAAGCGAACAACGCCATTGGCATCTGGGACGGGAACATCCTCCTGGTCGAGCGCGCCACGCATGGTCTCGATACTCCGCACAGTGGCGAGTTGACCAGCTGCGTCCGCGTCGAGGGCTAGCACGATGTGTTTGGAGAGTCGCTTCACCTGCGCGACCTGCCCTTCGGTCAGGGCGGTGCCCATGGCGGCGACCACGTTCCCATGCCCGAACTGGTGGGCCGCGATGGCGTCCATGTACCCCTCGACGATCACGACCTGGTCTCGCTTGCGGATTTCCTCCTTGGCCAGGTC
>JALYMD010000068.1 GCA_030773875.1 Chloroflexota bacterium
GGTCCGCTGAACGCGCAGGGCTTCTGCGGCTTGATTGTCACGCAGCCGACGATGCCTCCACCGGTCTCGGTGCCGCCGGAATAGTTGATCACCGGGCAGCGCCCGCCACCAATCTCCTCGAAGTACCAACGCCACGGACCCGGGTTCCAGGTCTCGCCGGTGGAACCGAGAATTCGCAAAGAGCTGAGATCCCGCTCCCGGGGCCAGGCCAGACCGTGGGGCATCAAGGCGCGGATGGCTGTCGGCGCCACCCCGAGCACGGTGACGCCGTGCCGCTCGACTAGATGCCAGAGGCGATCCGGCTGAGGATGATCCGGTGTTCCCTCGAACAAGAGGAGGGTCCCGCCGAGCATCAATCCGCCGCCGATTGCCCACGGGCCCATCATCCAGCCCAGGTCGGTCAGCCAGAAGAGGACGTCGTCACCCTGGAGATCAAAGCAGTAGGCAAGGTCGTGGGCGGCTTTGATGGGAAAGCCGGCGTGGACATGGACGGCCCCCTTGGGACGGCCGGTCGTGCCGGAGGTGTAAATGATCATGTACGGATCGTCAGAGGCCGTCGCCTCCGTCGGGCAATCCCTAGCGGACCCCTCAACGGCCTCGTGCCACCAGATGTCCCGCTCGGGATTCCAATGCACCTCGGCGCCCGTGCGCCGCAGCACCAGGCAGCGCTCCACCTCCCGTGCCAGCTCAAGGGCGGCATCGGCCGTTGCCTTGAGCGGGACGATCCCGCCGCGGCGGAGGAAGGCGTCGGCAGTAATGAGCAGTTTTGCGTCGCAGTCGCGTAAGCGTGATGCAACGGCTTCCGGGCCGTATCCGGAGAACATCGGTACGTAGACGGCCCCGACCTTGCCGCAGGCGAGGACGGCCATCACGGTCTCTGGAAGCATCGGGAGAAAGATGCCGACGCGGTCCCCTTTGCCGATCCCGAGTGCGCGAAGCGCGTTGGCGAGGCGATTCGTCTCGACGCTCAGCTCCCAGTAGCTGAGCTTTCGCGCCTCGCCATCGTCACCCTCCCAGGTGATCGCGAGTTGGTTACGACGGGCTCCCGTAGCGTGGCGGTCCAACGCGTTGTGGACGTAGTTGAAGGCGCCCCCTGCGAACCAGTTCGGCCAGGCCGGACCAGCGGAGAGGTCCAGCACCTGCTCATAGGGCCGGGTCCACACGAGGTCCAAGTCGTGGACGACGGCATTCCAGTACCAGGCTGGGTCGGCCGCCGCACGGCGAAGCAAATCCTCATAGTCAATCGCGCCCACGTTGGCCATGAACTGCTTGAGCCGGCTCCGGTCAAGATAGGCTGTGGAAGGCTCCCAGACGATGGCGTCGTCGGTCGAATCATGAGCGTCGCGCGGCGACGTGGCGATGGACATCGGTGGTCTCCCAGGGCGGTCCCGCCCTACGTCGGGCCAGGGAACGGGCGACACGATGCGGGCATTGTTGCGGGGTGTCGGGAGCGGGTCAAGCGCGGATGCTCCCTCCCGGGATGGAGGGTCGCTTGGTAGACTGACGCGCTGGGCAGCCATTGGTGCAGCCCGCCAGTACCTGACGCAAGCATGGCTTGATTCGGCGGAAGGTGGAGGGCGAGCGCGTGATCATCCGCGTGTTCCGATCCCGGGTGAAACCGGGGATGCACGAGGAGTACGAGCGGCTGCTCCGAGATACCGCGATTCCACTCATGCTGGCGGCGCCAGGCTTGGTCAAGCTGCACGTCGGCACGCCGCTTGATGACCCGCCCCAGGAGTTCCTCCTGATGTCGGTATGGAAGGATATCGGTTCGCTGCGAGCCTTCATGGGACGGCGGTGGCGAGAGTCCGTCGTGGTGCCAGGTGAAGCCCACTTGGTTGCGGAAGCCATCGTCGACCACTACGAGGTGCTGGAGATGGACGATCCGATGCCGGTGCCCGGCACCTCGCCGGTGGGGTCGCTGGCCGAGTAGCCGGTTCGCCCCGACCCGGTCAAGCTCCTTGGGTCCCAACCCCTGCCCGGTCATCATCTATCCGCTCGGCACGTTCATCTCACCGACTGAATTTACTGGCGGGCGCACCGATCCCTACTCCCGATTCGTCGGCAGGCGGCCCAGAATTGTCTCGCTCATACCTCCAGTTGCGCGCGTCACTGTGTCACAATCCCTATTCTGACGGAAGGGAACTGGGATGGTCTGGCGACGCCTGCTGGGGAAGGAACCGAAGAGCCCGCCGGCGCGGGACGAGGTCACGGTGGCGGATGGAGCCCGCACGGCGACTCACGGCGGACCACAACCCCGCCCTGCTGTGACGCGTCCCTCAGGCCCACCGGACAAGGCGGCCCGGGAGCGACGCCGGCGGGAACTGCTTCGACGGCGTGACGCCGTCCTCTTCGATATTGAGCAGGGCGAGTTAGCGCTCCGACCGGAGAATCCATGGCAAGAGCGGATCGACCTGCTGGGTGACGCGATGGGGACGATCGACGCCGATCGGGAAGCTCTCGCCCGGCGCCCTCCCGAACCGACCTTCCCGCTTCCACCTATCCCGATCACCGACATCGCGACGACCTCGGGCGATGAGGCGACCGTTCGCTTCGCCATTGGCGGGGAGCCTTTCGCCTTTGCCGAGGAGGTCGATTGGGACGAGCGGGGTGGAGCCGTGGTCCGCGGGGACCTCCGGCATCAGGTGGGTGATACGACGCGCTTGATTCCTGACGAGACCCCGTCCGATCTTCGTGAAGCTCTCGCGCAACACCTCACGGGGAGCGTGACGGTTTTCGCCACCGATTTGAGAGACCGGGCCCTCGCCGGCGAGCCGCTGCCTGCCGCATCGACGCTGGCGGACCTCGCCCGTCCTTGCCCGAAGTGCGGGGGGTGGAGCGACTGGCACGGGCGGTGCCCCGCATGTACCCGTCGAGACATGGAGCGCCAGGCACTGAACGCGGAGGCGGCCCGCGTGGAAGCGGAGCGGAGCCGGGAGGCTGAGGAACGGCACCGCTGGGTGGAACGCCTACCGATAGCGCATCGCCGCCTAGCGGACATCGAGGCGGACCTGGCGGCCCTTAGTGAGTAGGCAAGGGGGAACGACATGGATGTTCGGAGCCTGCTCGCCGGCAACGCTGCTCTCGGCATTGCGCTCACGGTCGTCCTCCTGCTAATCGCTCGAGCCAACCGGTCATTTCTTCGTGACATCGCGCGGGACCCTGATCCAGGCTGGCGGCTGATCGCTCGTCTAGCGACCTTGATGACTGGCGCCTTCATCGCCTGGGCCTCGCTCCTCGACAACTGGCGGCAGTTGGTCGCGTTGCCGTACCGCCTTTCTCGCCGGTTCCCCTCCCAGCGGGTCGTGCTCGATCCCCCGTCCGACGTGGTCCGAACCGTCACGGTCGCCCTGCTAGCGCTCTCCCTCCTTCTCGTTGCCTGCCTTCTGGCGCGGCACGTCGGTGGGTACGGTCTTCAGCTCGCCCTGCTCGTTGGTGCACTGGTGCTCTGGGCGCCGCTCTTCGTGCTTCGCCACCGGCTCGACACCGAACTCGCCCTCTCCTTCACCGGGCAGAGGGACTCTCTTGCGGACTTCCCGACCTTCGCGGCCTACCTGATCATCACCTGGCTGGCCGGCGCAGCCATGATCACGCTTATGTACACCTTGCTTCTCGCGGCGGTGGCGCTGCCGATCACCCTGCTGCTCGACCTCATCGGCCGGCGGCAACCCCGCATGACGGATGAGGCCGAAGCTTTCTTCACCACACTCGGGCGCCGTGCGGCGGCAGGGCCGGAGCGGTAAGGGATCGGTGGGTCTCCCTCCTCTGCCGTAGGTTTATGGCGACATCCGGATGGATGCGGCCCTCATGATCGCGCGGAAAGTCCGGTTGAAGATCAGGCCGTCCGCCGGCGCAAAGACGACGGCACGCTCGCCGGCGCGCTCGACACCTGGGACAGCGGCCGCCTGGTCGGCACGCGACTGATGGTCTAACTCCAACTCGACCGGCCAGCCAGGTTTCAGAACCCAGGGCGACAAGTCCCCCGCCATCGCACGGCCTGTCGCCTCAGCGGCGCCCTCCCGGATCAATGACTGCGCGCGGCTGGGATGGAGATGGAGAGCGGCGAAGGTCGAAAAGCCCTCCTTCACGGTCACCCCGACCACACCGTCCCCCAGCAGATCCCGAGTCTGCGCAACGGCCTTCTCGTCGCCGGTAACGAGGGTCACCGGGACGCCGAAGTGCCCAGCGACCAGGGCGTTGATACCGAACTCACCCACAGACTGCCCATCAACACGCACGTCATTGAGCCAGCCCGTCCAGGTATGGGCAAGGGGGGCAGCGGGAGTACCGGCCTTGGCGTGGTAACCGGTGTAAAAGACCGCCCCGACGCCCTCCAGATCCACGCCCTGAACCATGCCGAGCGGCTTGTCATTGCCACTGATGAACCGGCAAGCGGGATCCAGCTCCTCCGGGATAAGGTTCCTCATGCCATCGTGGCTATCGTTGACGATGACCTCCTCAGCGCCGCCGTCAAGCGCTCCCCGGATCGCGGCATTGACCTCCG
>JALYMD010000069.1 GCA_030773875.1 Chloroflexota bacterium
ACCTGGTTCTGGCTCATCATCCCGGTCATCGCCTGCGCCGCTCCTCTCCTGTTCCGCTATCGCCTGCTCAAGGTTCGTCGGCGCCGCGCTCAACTCCGTCGCTCGGAGTGGCTGCTCGATGACGACCTCCCCGACCCGCAACCGGGAACGCCGGCGGCAGGTGCACGCCGCTAGCGTCCTCCTCGCACGCAACCACGGGACCGGGAAGATGTGCCTATCATGGGCATCCGGGGCCGCTGGACAACCGGGGCCGGTGCCGCGAAACTGTGGTGGAATGAGGGACCGCCTGGTTAGCGGCGGTCGCGCCGCGTGACGAGGGAGAAGGTATGGTCGCCAAGCTGAAGCGCCAATTCATCACGCCGACGCTCATGCCGATCGCGGTCGCGATCGTCGTCGCCGTCATGATCATCACGATCGGCGAGATGCTACTGGCCCTGTACCAATCCGGGCGGCCAGAACTCCAGCGGGTCGAGTTGTGGGTCGGCACTCTGCTGGCGCTGGCCATCCTTGGCGTGGCCGCGTTCCTCGCCACCCGACCGGCGGGGCGCCTCGGACCCCTGGATCGCGAGGTTGCGATTGGCAAGCAGGAGTTCTTTGCTCCGGAGTTGCCGCCGGTGGATGTTGCCGCCCGCAACGGCCCCCTCGGCACCGTAGATGACATCACCGCGGGGTACATGCTCTACGCCCGCAACGGCGCCCTTGCCCGGGTGGTCGGCATCATCCCGGGGTCGGAGGAGTTCGGCCGCCGCTTCCGCGGCTTCATCTACGCCCAGGGCGTTCATGGGGCGAGCGACGAACTCTGGATCCCCTATGAGGCCGTGATGGCCGTCTACCCCGAGACCCAGTCTGCCTTTCTCGCGATCAAGGGGGATGAGACCGAGCACTTCGGTTGGAATCGTGCTCCCGCCAGCATGCGCCGCGGCGGGCACCCCAATCATTTCCCATCGGTAGGATAGGGCCGGAGCCTGAGAGCCCATCGACTGATTTGGAGTCGTCGGCTAGCGAGGAGACCGCGCCCCGCGACAGCCGGTGCCGGCTCTCTCTCAGTCTGCATCCACTCCTTCATTGGCTCACTGCCGGGCTGAGCCTCCGGTAGAGCGCTGCTGTGCTCCGCCGCACGGGAATATCCAAGCCCGTGCCCTCTTCCCTCGCCCGCGCCGATCGTCCAAGGACGTCTGATGCCGCCGCTAGACCTGCGGACCGTAACCGCCACTCGCTACGTCACCCCGCTCCGGGAGGGCGGCTCCCTGCCCGCGATTGTCGAGGCGGACGATGACGGGCTCTACGTCCTCAAGTTTCGCGGCGCCGGCCAGGGGCCGAAGGCCCTGATCGCGGAGTTGGTCGCTGGGGAGATCGGGCGGGCGCTTGGTCTGCCCGTGCCGGAGATCGTGCTGGTGGAGCTGGATCCCGTGCTCGGGCGGGCGGAGCCGGACGAGGAGGTCCAGGATCTCGTCAAGGCAAGTGCCGGGCTCAACCTGGCTCTGGATTACCTGCCGGGGTCCCTCGCCTTCACCCCAGCGGCCAAGCCGCCCCCGGACCCCGCCCTTGCCTCCGCGGTGGTCTGGTTCGACGCCTACGTCACCAACGTTGATCGCACCCCGCGCAATACCAACCTGTTGCTCTGGCACCGCCGGCTCTGGTTGATCGACCACGGCGCTGCACTCTATGTTCACCACGCCTGGGGCGACTACCTGGCCCGCAGCGCCTCGCCGTTCCCCCAGGTCCGGGACCACGTCCTGCTCCCGTTCGCCGACGAAGTTTCGACCGCCGACGCCGACCTCCGGGACCGCCTGACGCCCGAGTTGCTGACGGGCATCATCGAAGCCATCCCTGATACCTGGATGCTGCCCGACCCAGCCTTCGCTGGCACGGATGCCCAGCGCGCTGCCTATCTTGCGTACCTGCTCGCGCGCCGGGATGCCTCCTGTGCCTTTGTGGAGGAGGCAGTGCGTGCTCGCGCGCAACTCGTTTGAGTACGCCATTATCCGGATCGTGCCCCGGGTGGAGCGCGGCGAATTCGTCAACGCCGGGGTCGTGCTCTTCTCTCGGCCACGGCGCTTCCTGGACGCTCGTGTCCACCTGGACCCCGCCCGCCTCGCCGCCCTCGCGCCGGACCTGGATGTGACCGCCGTGCGTTCCCACCTGGAGTTGATTCCCCGGTTGTGTGCCGGAGATGGGGAGGCCGGCCCCATCGCCCGGCTCTCCCAGGCGGAGCGCTTTCACTGGCTCGTCGCCCCGCAGAGCACGATCGTCCAGCCCTCCCCGGTCCATTCGGGGCTTTGCGACAACCCCTCCGACGCCTTGGAGCGCCTCCTGAAGACCATGGTCCTCCCGCCCATGGCCTCCTCCAGCGAGCCAGTTGCCTGGTGACCCTCTGGCTCATACCGAATCCGTCTGCAGGTTGTCCTTTCCTCCGGTGTCGCCGTCCGGGTGCGCGGGGATGAATCTCGGGGCTCATCCCACGAAGCCGCTCCAGGGCTGAACGCGGGCGGCCAGGCAAGATCAGGAAACCAACCGGGGTCCGTCTTACCCCTCTTGCCTCGCTCGACCTCTGATCCCTCCGCTGCCTCCTTGGCCTGGCTCGGCGGCCACGCCTGGGAACCCACCCTGGTCCCGCTCCGGGTCCAGAGCGGTGCCTGAGATCGTTGGAGATGCCGGGGGAGGCGATGAATTGATAGGGCTCCATTGCGGCGGTGCGGCCATGCCGGAAAGCTGTACGCTGTCATGGTCGCGGGGAAACACCTGGTCGGCGCTCTTGCCGGCGACATCAATGATCGTGGAGGGCGTCCAGGTATCGGCGGAGGCGGCGAGCAGCGCCCCCCCGTCGGGTGACCAGGTCAAGTGACCGGCGAGTGGCCCGGAAGCGTCGACCCAGATCTCACCGGCCCCCAGGGTGCGAATGCGTACCTGTATCCCATTCTCCACGTAGGCGAAGCGTGTGCCGTCGGGGGACCAGGCCGGCATTTCCGCGTCCGTGTCATTAGCGCTCACCGGCGTCAGGTCGCCCGTGCTGAGATCCAGGAGGTGGACGGATGAGAGCTCCGAGCCATGCCCCGCGTTCGCCTGGAGGGCTAGCACGAGGAGCCGTTCGCCCACCGGCGACCATGCCAGGCGAAAGGCGTCCGGCAGACGTCCGTTGGTGACGCTGTGTGTCTCGCCAGTGGCAAGCGTCATCACTTGCACGTCGCCATCGCCGAACCTCGCTCCACGCCCCGAGTCCTCGTCAATCTCGGTCCGGTCGAGGCCACGACTGACAAAGGCGAGCCGGTCTCCGCCTGGCGACCAGGTAGGTGGACCGGCATAGGCGAATCGGCCGCCGGTGAGATCCGTCTCGATCCCCGTGCTGGTGTCCACCACCCGGGCGCTGATGCTGCCCTCGAACAGGTTTTCATCAAACGCGGCGAGACTCGAGTAGGCAATCTTGGTGCCGTCCGGGCTCCAGGCCGGCCACCAGCGCAGCAGGACCCGATCGGCGAACTTGGTCAGGCCGGTGCCATCGCTACCAACGACGTAGAGTGCTCCAGCGAGCGAGGAGGGATCGGTCCGATCAGCGGCGACGAAGGCAATCCGACTGCGATCGGGACTCCAGACGGGCCAGGCGGCGAAGCCCGTACTGGCGAGGAGCCGCTCATCGTTGCCGTCAGGTCCGGCCAGGTAGACAGAGCCGTCACGCGTGAAGACGATTGGCGCATGCTCACGTCGGATCGCCGCCAGGCGGTCAACGAGGGCATCATCGGGGGCGACGGCGACAAGGGCTGCAAGGGCTCGCTCCGCCCCGAGCCAGTCCCGCTGGGCCTCAGCGACGTCCACCCGGCGCCGGAGATCGGCGTCGCGGCCTGCTCGCGCCTGCTCCAATAAGGTTCGGGCTTCCTGGTCTGCGGGAAGGTCCCGGGCTACCGGCGTCAGGAGCGCGATTGCCTCGTCATAACGCTGCGCGTCCAGCGCCGCCCGCCCTTGCCGAACCGCGTCTTGGTACGGAGCGAGGATGCTTGCTCTCCGCGCCTCGGCGTCGCGATAGCCAGCGGCGCTGGCATATGCCGCAAGCGCGACGGCGGGATGTCCCGTTGCCGCCGCTTCATCGGCGCGCGCGTACCAGCGGGCTCGCTCCGCCTGCTCCGCCCGGTACTCCGCTCCGAAGGCGGCACTCACTCCCAGAAGCATCACCAGCGTCGCGGCGTAGAGCGCGCGGAGCCGCCTTCCGCTCCTCGGCGTCCGGTGGCTCCTCTGTCGTTGCCGTTGCCGTTGCGCGTCGCCGCCTGGCAGAACCCCGGCGACATCGCGACGAGCGCCGTCAGTCCCCGCACTAGCAGAGGGCGCGCTGTTCACTGCCCGCCTGGATGGGCGGCCGTGTCCGACCGTTGGGAACGGCATGGCACAGTTCACGCAGCGGTCAGTGAGAGATGAGTTCGCGGTGCCGCAAGCGGTGCAGAACATTGGCCGCCTCGACTGATCAGGGCGGAGCGCGATGATCGGCCAGGAGCCTATCGTATCACTGCGGTTCCAGTGCCCGCGGCTTCCATCCCGGCGTTGGGAGCAAGCACGGCTTGCGGCTCAGCGGGCGGGATGGGACGGCGGTAACCCCGTGTTCACCACCGCCGGCTTGATCAGGACACTAGCGGGTTCGGAGGCAACTTCGTCACCGCGTGGTCCGTCGTACCCTGGGTAGCCATACGTTTGTCCGTCCCGAGCGCTTTGTTGGTTGAGTACCGCGCCCACGACACGGGCGGAGCCGTGGTGCAAGGCACCAACGGCTCGACGCAGTGCCTCGGTGCGAGTGCGCCCGGCCTGGCAGACGAGAATGACGCCATCGGCACCGGTCGCCACGACAAGCGGGTCACTGACGGCGAGGACCGGCGGGGTATCGATGAGCACGATGTCTGCCGTCCGGGCGATCTCCGTCACAAGAAGGCGAAATCGATCCAGGCTGAGCAAATCGGCCGGGTTCGGGGGGAGGGGACCGCTCGGGATCAGCGCCAGGTGCGTATCGACCATCACCTTGAGGTCCTCCCACGGCGGCGCCTCACGGTGGGTGAGCAGGGTCGTCAGTCCGCGGTCGTTGCGGACGCCAAAGATCCGGTGTTGATTGGGCCGGCGGAGGTCGGCGTCGATGATCACCGTCGCGAGCCCAGCCTGGGCCATCGCCACGCCGAGATTGGCGGTGACGGTGCTCTTACCCTCCCCGGGGCCAGGGCTCGTGAGACAGAGGCTGTCAATCTCCTTGGTCGCCGCGGCGAACTCGATGTTGGTCCTCAACAAGCGGATTGCCTCTGCTTGGGAGGAGACGGGCTGCTCCCGCAGGAAGAGCTGGGTCCCATTCCCGCGCACCTTCGGCAGGGTTTCGATAGCAGCTAGAAGCGGCGCCCCGATCAGTGCCGAAAAATCCGTATCGACCTTGACCGTGTTGTCCAGGAATTCCAGGGCCACCATCGTTCCGGCGCCGAGGAGAAGCCCGGCTAAGGCCGCCAGCACCGTGAAGAAGGGAACCCGCGGCGCATAGGGTGCATCGGGCGGGGCCGCTCGCTCGGCGATGGTGACCCGAGCCTGCGCGGCGGCGTTGCTCAGGTCGATCTCATTGAGTGTCAGCAACAGATCATCGGAGCGTGCCTGGAGCCGCGCCAGGCTGTCCCGGAGCGCGGGGAGCTGCGCCCGGGCCTCGGGGTCAGTTGGGGCCGCCGCACTGAGATCCGCAATCTGCCGCTCAACCTCAGTGACGCGGCTCTGGGTATCGCTGATCTGGGCCGAAATCGCTTCATGCGGCTCGCTGCTGAGCTGTGCGGCTTGCTGAGCGATAAAGACGTTGAATTGCTCCGCAATTGCGTTCGCGACCGCCGCTGCCCGATTCGGCTGGGTGTCCGAGACCCAGACCGTGATCAATTGTGTCTCCCGTCCGGCGCGCGCTGAGACGTTGCCCTGCAACTCCTCAACACGGTACGGCAGCCCAAGTTGATCGATCACCGGCTGGAGCACATTCCGGGTCGTCAGAAGTTCCTCGTACGTTGCCGCGAGACTCTGGCTTCCTCGGATCGCGTTGAAGTCCAACGAGTCGGAGCCGCTCTGTCCGGAGTTGATGAAAAGCCGGGCGCTGGCCGCGTAGACGGGTTGCTGCTGAGAACTAACCCAGAAAGCGCAGCCCGCCGACGCCACCGCCAAGAGCAGGGGCAGCCACCACCAACGGCGAGCCATCCGCACGAGTTGCTGGGGACCAATCTCCAACTGGAACCTCCAGCCGATGCTCGGGAGCGCAGTCCTATCCCTATGGGCCGGCCAGGGAGCCCGGGGATAAAAACGCGAGAAGGCAACAGTGTACTGCCACTTTGCAGCGGTCGCTGGGCCCAAACTGAGAAAAGGGTTTGGGTCGCCTCACCATCCGGCGGAGCAGCCCGCGAGAATCTCCCGATAGACGCCGAAGGTGCGCTGGAACATGCGATCGAAGGTGAATGCGGCTTCGTACCGGCGACGACCTGCGACGCCCATCTCCTGGCGGCGCGCGGCGTTGCCGGCCAAGACGACCAGTCTCTCCCGAACGGCGGCCACGTCGCCCCGCGGTACGACGTATCCGGTCACGCCTTCCTCCACCGCCTCCGCCGCCCCGCCCACATCTGACACCACCACTGGAAGGCCAGCGCGCATCGCTTCCAGCGTGGAGCGAGGGAGCCCTTCCCAGTGGGAGATCAGGGCGAAGATCTGCGCCCGTGCCAGCACCTCCGCCACGTCGCTCCGCTCGCCCAGAAAGCGGACCCGGTCGGCCACGCCGACCGCGTGAGCGGGAGCACGTATCCTTGCTCCGCTCGGCCCGCCACCAACCAGATCCAGGTGCACGCCGTCGATGTCACGGAGCGCCCGGAGCAGCGTGTCATGGTCCTTCTGCCGGTCCATTCGGGCCACCATCGCGATGCGGACCGGGTCTCCGGCCCCGGACCGTGCCCTCAGGCTGGCGCACACATCCAGCATCCCATTGTGGATCGTTACCAGTTGATCCGGTGCCATCCCGGCCGCGATGCCGATGCGTCGATCGTGCTCGGAGACGCAGACGATCGTGGCCGCAAGTGGCGCCGCTGCCCGTTCCAGCAGCCGGTAGGCCGTCCGCTGTGGCTCGCGGACCCCATGGGTGAAGGCCCAGCCGTGGGCCGTGAAGAGACACGGGACACCTGTCGCCTTGCCCGCCAATCGCCCGAGCCAACCGGCCTTGCTGGAGTGGGTGCTGATGAGGTCCGGCCGGAAGGCTCGAATGGCTCCCCGGAGCGCGACGAACGCGCGCGCATCTCGGGCGGGTCGAATCTCCCGCCCGAGATGCTGGCAGGCCAGGGTGCGGACCCCAGCAGCGGTCAGGGCGTCCGTGTAGGGGCCGGCTTCTCCGGTAATAACCAGCGGCTCGTGCCCATCCTCGACCAACCGCCTTGCCAGGTCTCGCACGTGAATCTGGGCACCGCCGATGGTATCCGATCGGGTGATCAAGAACGCGATCTTCATGCCGCCTTCCCTTCAGCTATCTTCCCCTGTCCGCCCGCGCCGCTTAGGCTCCTCAGCCCACCTAGTGCCTGGCATTGCTGCCCAGGTGCGATTTGCTTGCTACCCTTGGCGCCGCGTGGCCCCCGCCGTTCCGCACTCCAATACTCCTCCGGGTGGCAGGATCGGGCGTCGACTGGGGCACCCCCCGCACGTTCGCGGTTGACTGCGGCGGGGGTAGCGCGCCGGGGATAGGGGAAAGGAGCGCTTCGGTGGTTCAGGTGTGGCGGAAGGTTGGCCGGAACGTCGACATCATCGTCCGCGACACGTTCGTCAACGCGGTGGCCGGCGCCGTCTTCATGCCCTACCCGCTGCGCTACGCGATTTACCGTCTCTACGGGGTTCAAACGCAGACGGCCCGCATCCGGGCGCGCTGCTGGTTCAACGGGTCCAACGTCAGCATCGGCCGCGGGTCGTTCGTCAATTACGGCTGCTTCTTCGACGCCCGGGCGCGAATCGAGGTCGGCACCCGCTGCAGCATCGCGATGGAGGTCATGTTCTGCACGTCGTCGTACATCATCGGCGGTCCGGAGCACCGGGCCGAAATCGGCGCCGGATACCCGATCACGGTTGGCAACGGCTGCTGGATCGGGACGCGCGCCCTGATCCTGCCCGGGGTCACGATCGGCGACGGCTGCGTCATCGCTGCCGGGTCGGTCGTGACCAAGGACTGCGAGCCCCACGGCCTCTACGCGGGCGTTCCCAGCAAGCGCATCCGTGACCTGCCAACGGCGTCGCCCCATCTCTAGGCCGACCCTGCCGCGGCCTCGCGGAGGAGTCCGGCCAGCCTCGCCGCGGCGACTTGGAGGCAGTAAGACCGCTCGACCCGGTCCCGGCCTGCCGCTCCCATCCGGCGTCGCAGTTCCGGATCCGACCGCAGGGCGCCGAGTGCCTGGATCCACTCCTCCGGGGTCGTCGCCTTGAACCCGTTCACCCCGGGCTCGATCAGGTCGTCGTTGACCCCCACCGGGGAGCCAACCACGGGACGCCAGCAGGCCATGTACTGGATCAGCTTGAAGCCGCACTTGCCGCGCTCAAAGGGAGAGTCCGGCAGTGGCATGATCCCGACATCAATGCCCTGCAGATCCGCAACCTCCGTCGCCGCAGACCATGCCCGGACCTCAACCGGCACCCGCCAGCCCAGGTCACCGGAGCCAATGGCCACCAACCGGGCCGTGCCGCCCGCGCAGAACGTTTCCAGCGGGCCACGAATCGTCTCCAGGTGCTGCCGCGCGGTCACGGGGGTGCCGATCCAGCCGATAGTGAAGGTCCCATTATCCGCAGCCGGCACCGGCGGGTACCGCTCCAGATCGACGACGGTCGGCAGGATCGCCACCCGCCTCGCTCCAGCCGCCTCGGCTCGCGCCGTGAGGTAGCGATTGCCTGCGATCACCAGCGCCGCGCCTCGCATCACCCGGTCGATCTTCCTCCCGAGCAGCGCCCGCACCGCCCATGCGGGGTGCTGGTCGTACCGGTGGAAGAGGGCATCGTCGTAGTCGACCACGTAGGGTGCCCCAGTCGCGAGGAGGGAGGCTTCAATCCCGCTCGGTAACCAAGGAAGTGCCTCTTTCTCCATCCAGACAAGGTCGAACCGCCTCGACTGGAGCAACTGTCCCAGCCGCCGCCCGTACGCCGCGGCGACGCTCCAGCGCGACACCTTCGACCCCGCGTAGCGCGCTTTCAGGTAGGCATCGTCCAGCAACGGCACTGCCTCGACCTCAAAACCTTGCTCCCGTAGGTACGGGAGAAACTGATAGGACCGGTAACGGCTGCTCGCACCCATCGGCCCGTAGCGGGTCAGCAGGAGGACCCTTGGTCCAACCGCCGCCCGATGCGAACACGACTCCCCTCTCCCTCGCTCAGGGAGAGGGGGCAGGGGATGAGGATTGCTCGTTCGCCGACCACCAGATTCCATCAAAGCCCGCATCATCCAGCTTCGTCACATCGCTGGACGAGCCGGCGCGGAGTAGTGCCCCAGAGCATCACGTACCCCTGCAGCGTCTCCTTCGCGCTGCACGGTGAGCGCCGGGCCGCGGCCAGCCCAAGGCGACTCAGCGGCTCTAACAGAAGCGTCCCCAGCGCCAACCCGACGGCGGACGGCCGCCCAAAGTGCTTGAAGCCGTATCGTATGCGGCTCTGCAAGGAGTAACATAGCCGCGCTGCCTTCACCTGGTCCGAGGAGCCGCCGCCGCGGTGCACCGCCCGTGCCTCGGCAAGGTAGTAAGACGACCACCCGGCGCGCGCCGCCCGGTAGGAGAAGTCCACCTCCTCGAAGTAGACGAAGAACCGCTCGTCGAACCCGCTCAGCCTTTCGCAGAGGGACCGTCGGATTAGGAAGAAGGCCCCGATCACCTGATCGACGCAACGGCTCTCCTCGTGGTCCCACTCCGTCATCGCATGGTTGGGGAAGACCCCGGCAGCCAGCGCGTCAGCCCCAGCATCTTGCCGACGAACATCCTAAGGGTCGGGAACCGGGCGCAACTGCGGTCAACCCGGCCGCTTTCGTCCACGAGTTGGATGCCGCAGATTCCGATTCGGGCGTTGGCCGGCTCCACCATGAACCGGATTGGCCTGGTGAGCGAATCAGGATAGAGCCGGACATCCGGATTGAGGAACAGCAGGTAATCTGCGTCACTCTCCCTGGCGCCCTGGTTGCAGGCGGCGGCGAAGCCTCGGTTCTCCCGGTTACAGATCAGCGTGAGCGGGAGCGGAAAATCCCCCAATCCTTCCGCCGACCCGTCCCGAGATCCGTTATCCACGACGACCACGCGGTTGAGCGCGAAGCTGTGCCGTGTTGCCGCGGCAATC
>JALYMD010000070.1 GCA_030773875.1 Chloroflexota bacterium
GTCACACTGGCATGCCGTTGCGCCCATCCCTCAGTACGCCCAAGAGTGGCTCGATCTTCCGAGCAGCAATGAGGAGGAGGCGGGGGAGGGGGGTGAGGATCCGCTGATGGAGCAGGCCTTGGAGATCGTGCAGAAGCACGGCACCGCTTCCGCATCCATGCTCCAGCGCCGCCTCCGGGTGGGCTACAACCGAGCGGCGCGGCTCATCGAACGCATGGAGGATGAGGGCGTCATCGGGCCAGCCGACGGGCTCCGGGGCCGGCCGGTCCTTGTCGGCGAGGAGTAGAGATTGGGGTCCCCGGCGGGGCGAACATGGCCCCAATCGGAGCCGCTGTTCGCCCTTCTTAGCGAGGTCCCCTAGAGGAGAGAGGCAGCGCTGACTTCCCGCCCCGTCCGGACGCGATCGAAGCATCGCGAGCAGTAGACCGGGTTGCCGTTGCGGGGCACGAAAGGAACGGTGGTCGTCTCACCGCACTCGGCGCAAACAACCTCGGTCTGCGCCCGGTCCTGGAGACCAAGCTTAGCCTTCCGCGTCGCTCTGCAGGAGGGGCAGCGGGCCGGGATGTTGGCCAGTCCTTTCTCACTATAGAATTGCTGTTCCCCCGCAGTCCAGGTGAACGCTTGGTTGCACTCACGGCAGGTCAGCGAGCGATCCACGAACTCCACCTGACGCCCTCCTGAGCATCAAAACGGCCACAGGGCGCTCACCGGGGAGCGCGGCGGCTGTAGCGCACCGTGGCCGCTCCAATTCATGGCGAACGCGCGATGGCGAGACAGCCG
The DNA here is from genome assembly GCA_030773875.1 of Chloroflexota bacterium. The sequence goes on from JALYMD010000070.1 coordinate 781, forward strand.
CACACTAGCACTGCTTCACGCCAAGCGCAATACCTCGTTAATTTCACAAGCCTGAAAAGGCGCTAGGGTGCCTGCTGAGCGGTCGGTTCCGACGCCGCCACGTGTCATTTTGGGCCGGGGAACACCGAAATGAGGTAAAATTGGGGTCTCGGACGGGCACGTTTTCTGGTTCGTTGTCTTGCCCTCCGACACGTGATCGGGGAAGTCGGCGTGTCCACGAGAAGTTCATCGGTCACGGCCCAGCCGGTTGCCCACCTCATCGATGAGTTCGCCAAGCTGCCCGGCATCGGCTCCAAGACGGCTTCCCGTCTGGCCTATTACCTCTTGCGGGGACCGCGCGAGGATGCGACCGCGCTTGCCGAGGCAATCCTTGAGGTCAAGGAGCGCATTCGGCTGTGCTCCAACTGTTTCAACACCACGGAGGAAGACCCCTGCGCCATCTGCGGGGATCCGGGCCGCGACCGGGCGATCTGTGTGGTGGAGGAACCACTGGATGTCGTCGCGTTGGAGCGGACAGGGCAGTTCAAGGGTCGCTACCACGTGCTCCACGGGGCAATCTCGCCTGTTGAAGGCATCGGTCCGGAGAAGCTGAAGATTCGGGAGCTCCTGGAGCGCGTCGGGCGGGAGAATCCCGACGAGGTGATCGTGGCCACGAATTTGGACATCCCGGGGGAGGCGACCGCGACCTACCTGCACCGGCTCCTCGTCCCCTTGGGCGTCAACGTGACCCGGCCCGCCAGCGGGCTTCCAGTGGGCGGAGATTTGGAGTACGCCGACGAAATCACATTGGGGCGCGCTCTTGCCGGGCGACGTGCCCTGTGAGGAGAGGCGCACCAACTCAACCCGGCCAGGCGGTGTCCGTATTGCGGTTGAGCGGTGGCGTATGTAGAATGGGTGGAGATGGACAAGCCTCCGGTGATCGGCGCCATCGTCCCCAGTTCCGCTGAGCAGGAGCGGGACAGTGATTCAGTGGGTAGCTTTGCCCACTCGTCGCCGCCTCTCCCCCCGCAGTTGTCCCATTCCCCGCTAGGAGCGTCCTCTGATCATGGCCGTGGGCCGGGGGCTCAGTCCTCGGTGATGGTGCGCGGTGTCCGCCCGGGTGATCTCGGGAATGTCCGGCGCATCGGTGCCATGATTCGCCTGGATCAGCCGGACTCCTTGCTCTTGCCATACAGCCCGCTGCGCGTTGCTCTTCGCGCGTCGCTGCCCATGCTCCGCCGGGAGCCGCTGTTCGTCGCCTCGGTGGGAGAGACATTAGTTGGCTTCGCCCATTTTCGCCCCGTCTCTCTGGATCAGCGTTGGGTTTTCCACGCAGTTGGATCGGCGACGGGCGTCTATGGAGCGGAACCGGTTTGGGAAGCGTTGATCGAACATGGGATCGTCGCTGCTGGATTGAGCGGAGTGAAACGGCTCTTTGCTCGGGTTCCGCAGGGCTCTCCCCTCGCCACAAGCATGAAGATGCTGGCTTGGTCGCCATACGCCGCTGAGACAGTGCTGGTGGCGCAGGGATTGCGCGCTCGTCGCTGTTCGACCGGGTTCCGAGCGCAGGAACCGGCTGACACCTGGGCCATCCATCAGCTTTACAGCGCCGCGGTGCCGCGCCAAGTGCAGTATGCGGAGGCCTTCACCAGCCACCGGTGGGAGGTGGCACCGTCCAATCGACATCCGGCAGCGGCCGGAGTCAGCGGGTGGCTCGTTGAGGAGGGTTACCACGTTATCGGGTACGCCCGCGTTGCGTCCCGCGACGGGAACCACATTTTGGAATGTGTCTACCATCCGGACCGAATTGAGGTGCTGGGTGATTTGATCGACGGGGCGCTGGCCCGCATTGGTGCTCGGCCTGTGAAACGTGTTTATGCTGTCGTTCGCCACTATCAGCAGGAGGCGCTCACGGCTCTCGTGGACCGGGGCTTCATCCCGATGCTCGATCAAGACTTGCACGTCAAGTACACGACGGCCAGCGTAAGATCGCCGGCCACTGACGCGATCCCATTCCATATAGACGTCATGGAGAAGTTACCCAAGAGGGTTCCTTCGTTTCTCCATGGTCAGCCGCGAGACGAGTCCGCTACGTGAGCGTACCGGTGTCGTAACCGCGCCGGTTGTACCACGCCCCGTGGCTCTTTTTAGGCAGGCGCTGGCCCGGACCGGCGCTCCATACCGCGCAGGAGCAGCGATTGAGCAGCATGCCGCACCAGGCCCACACGTCGCCCGCTTTCGATCGCAAGGATTACGAGCAGGAGGTGACGGACAACCTCGACGATCTGCTCGCCGTCATGCCGCCCCGCTTGGGGGAGCCGCTGGCGGCGCTCCAAGCTGACACCGAACGCGGCGGGTTGATCGAGGTCATTCTTGATTTGGGGCGCCAGCCTGAAGCTCGGTTCCAGGACGAGGAAGTGTTGCTGACGGAGCAGGACGTCACGCGGGAGGATCTGGCGCACGTTTCTGACCGGATCGGACACTTCGGCGAGGACAACCGGGCGGGCATTGAACGCACCCTGCACCGTATCTCGGCGATCCGTAACCGGAAGGGCGAGATTGTCGGCCTCACCTGCCGCATCGGGCGAGCCGTCTACGGCACCATTGCGATCATTGGGGACCTGATCGAGTCCGGCGAGAGCATTCTGCTGCTCGGGCGCCCCGGTGTCGGCAAGACCACGATGCTCCGTGAGACGGCGCGCGTGCTCGCGGATGACCTGCGAAAGCGGGTCGTGATCGTCGACACCAGCAACGAGATCGCCGGAGACGGAGATATCCCGCACCCGGCGATTGGCCGGGCACGGCGGATGCAGGTACCGACCCCGACGGCTCAGCATGCCGTCATGATTGAGGCGGTCGAGAATCACATGCCCGAAGTCGTCGTCATCGACGAGATCGGCACCGAGTTGGAGGCGATGGCAGCACGCACCATCGCCGAGCGAGGTGTGCAGCTGATCGGTACGGCGCACGGCATCACGCTCGAGAATCTCATGATGAACCCGACGCTTTCGGACCTCATCGGCGGGATTCAGTCGGTCACGCTGTCGGACGAGGAGGCGCGTCGTCGCGGCACGCAGAAGTCCATTCTGGAGCGGAAGGCGCCACCCACCTTCAACGTCATGGTGGAGATCATCAGCCGCGACGAGGTGGCGGTCCACCGTGATGTCGCGGCTACCGTCGACGCCATTCTCCGCAACGCCCCGGTCCGGCCGGAACAGCGTCGCCGGGCAGATGACGGCGAGGTAGCGATTACGAGCGCCGATGCTGCTCGCCGTGACCCGACCCAGCCGGCCCGCCAGCCTGGCGGTTCAGCTCCAACCCATCAGCGGGGCATCGTCGACATCACGACGCGTCAACCAGCGATGGGTCGGCAGTCGGCGCTCGACGCCATGGTGGTGGAGGATGCTGGCCCAGTAGCAGCCCCCGTGGCGCCCTTCATGCCCCGCGGGAGGGGGACACCGGCGAAGCCCCTTCGTCTCTACCCGTTCGGCGTCAGTCGCAATCGGCTCGAGCAAGCCATTACGCAGCTCGGGGTTCCGGCCGCCATCGTCCGTGATTTGCGTGACGCTGATCTCGTCATCACCCTCAAGAACTACTACCGACGAAAGCCGCAGCCGCTCCGAGAGGCGGAGGGACGGGGCACACCGGTCTACGTGCTTCGATCCAATACGGGTACGCAGATGGAGAGCGTCCTGGTCGGCCTGTTTCCGAGCGCGACCACACGGCGAACCGGGCTCTCCAGCGTGATCCCGGCGGAGGAGGATGAACCCCCGAGGGAAAGCGAAGACGCGGTGACGCGGGCAATGTTCGAGGCTGAGGAGGCTATTGGGGCCGTCATTGATGGCGCGCCTCCCGTGTCGCTCGCGCCGCAGGGCGCGTACGTCCGGCGCCTGCAGCACGAGCTTGCCGATCGCTACAACCTGGCCTCGCGGAGCCGCGGGCGCGAGCCCAACCGGCGGGTCGAGATCTACCGTGAGGGCATGTAATAGAGCGTGACGGGCTTTTTCATCGCCTTAGAAGGGTCAGAAGGCGCCGGGAAGAGTACCCAGGCTCGCTTGCTCACGGAGTGGCTTCAGGCGGCGGGCAAGCCTGTCCTCTTGACGCGAGAGCCAGGGGGGACGGCCCTCGGGGAGCAGGTACGGGACTTACTGTTGGCTCCTGGGGCCCATGCTATCCTGGCAGAGGCGGAGACGCTGCTCTATGCGGCGGCCCGAGCGCAGCATGTCCGCGAGGTTCTGCTGCCGGCGCTGGCTTCGGGTTCGGTCGTCGTCTGCGACCGGTACGTCGACTCGACGCTGGCCTACCAGGGGGGCGGCCGAGGTCTTCCGCTCGCGAGCCTCCTTGGTGTGCAGGAATTCGCAACGGGCGGCCTCCTTCCCGATCTTCGCATTCTGCTCGATCTGCCTGTTGAAGTTGGTCTTGCCCGCCGCCTGTCCGGCGCGGAAGCGGTGAACCACCTTGACCGGGCAGGAGTGGCCTTCCACGAGCGGGTTCGGAGCACCTACGTCGATCTGATTGACGCCGATCCCGCTTGCTGGGCGGTGGTCGACGCGGACGGGCCCCCAGAGATCGTGGCGAATCGAGTAATGGAGGCGGTCGCTGCGCGACTGCCGCTGTTTCCACCGGTCGATCCGGATGGCTTGACAGGAGATGCACGCGCGACGGTGGTTGAAACGCGATGAAGTTGATTGTCGCCGTGGTTCAGGGGAGCGATGCCGACGGCCTGCTGCGTGCGCTGACGGCCCGGGGATTCCGCGCCACTCAGGTCAACAGTGCTGGTGGATTCCTGAGGGAGAGTAACGTCACACTGCTTGTAGGCGTTCAAGAAGAGCACACCGCAGAGGTGCTCCGGATTGTCAAACAGAGTTGCCACTCCCGCACGCGATTCGTAAACCCGCTGATGCCAATCATGGAGCCAGGGGAGTTCTACGTCGCGAATCCGGTAGAGGTTCAGGTCGGCGGCGCGACGGTCTTCGTCCTCGGGGTGGAGCGGTACGAACGGATCGCCTAGCTGTCATGGCGGGGCGAGGAAGGGGATCAAAGGATGGAGGCAGTGCTCGCGCGCGGCGCTCAATTGCTGCTCGCGCTGGCTGGTGCGTACGCTATTGCTTTGTGGTGGGCGTCCATCGTCTGGACGTTCCGCGACATTGAGGCGCGGAGCCGAAGCGTGGTCACCCAGGTGGTGTCTACCCTGATGGCGGTTATTTTCCCCTTTGTGGGGTTGCCGCTGTACCTGATTCTTCGACCCAAGGAAACGCTTGACGCGGCGTTCCAGCGCTCCCTGGAGGAGGAGTATCTCCTGCAGGATCTGGAGGAATTGCCGCTCTGCCCTGAGTGCCATCACTACGTGCATGACGATTTTGTGCTGTGCCCGCACTGCCATGCACGGCTCCGGGATGCGTGCGGGGCGTGCGGCCGCCTGGTCGATTTGCGGTGGGCACTCTGTCCTTATTGCGGCGTGGTGCAGCACGATAAGGATGCGGCTGCGCCACGGGTTGAAGAACCAGCGTCCCGCTGGACTGCCCCAAACCTACGGCGTCGTCGCAGCCTTCCGGCGTCGGTACCGAGCGAGCGCACCGTGTCGGATCCTGCCGCCATCTCTGCACCTGTGGAGGATGAGAGGGTTGGACCCTCAGTCGCGGCGGCTGCCGCAGGATCAGAGCTTCAGGAGGTAGCCGAACCGGCACCATTTACGGTGGTGGTAGGAGCGAAGACGCTGGGCGAGCGGATCGATCGCCTCCGCAGTTACACGACGAGCCGTCGGCCAGGGCTCATTGGTGAAGGTAGCGATTGGCTTCCTGTAGGATCTGATGGGGAACGAGTGAAAGACAAGCATCTTGCTCTTCCTTCAACTGTTGGGGATGGCCGAGCGACGGGCTCAGAGCGGAAGACTCCGCGATTCGCCCGCGTGAGCGGCACCCCATCGAACGGCACCAACGGGGGATCGTTCCCTGGCAAGACCCCCAGCGCGGATGGGACAGATGGAACCGTAACGGCTGCCGAAGGCGGGTCAACTGAGCAGCTTGAGGCGGTGGCAGCACCAAGTCGTCGGTCAGAAGGCGATTAGCTCTTCGAGGGCAACGCCGCAGGGTGTTGGCTGAGCGGCGTGACAGCTCGTTGGTCTTGTGCCCGCTGCGCCGACGGCGGAGGGCGGATCCGATGCATACCGTCCGTGGCGGTGGTGTCTAACGGTCCATTCGCCGTGAGCGGCGGGTTGGCACGGCATTTGGACGGATTTGGAAGTTGAACTTGGTTCGAAACCCTTCGTAGAAGTTCGTGGACGCCAGCGCGACCAGTTTGAATGTGTGAGCCCCGCGGCGGATTTGGACGAGGTCGCCCTCGATCAATTCCAGAGTTGGTCGCCCATCGAGGATGAGAGACGCCTGGTGGTCGCTGGCAAAGGAGAGTTCAATCAGCCCTTCCTCCGAAACCACGAAGGGCGTGCGAATCGGTGAGTGGCACGAGATTGGCACAATGGCCACACCGCGGACCCCGGCCGTCAGAATGGGGCCGCCAGCTGCCATGCAGTACGCGGTGCTTCCGTGTGGGGTGGCGACGATCATGCCGTCGCCGGGATACGTGTTGACGAAGTGGCCGTCGATGTAGACCTCAACCTCGACCATCCGCAGCCCGCCCCGAATGACCACATCGTTGATGGCCCAGCCCTGGTCGAGTTGAACGTTCCCACGAACGACCGTCGCGGCGAGCGTCGAGCCCTCCAACACGGTGAAATTCCGCTCGACCAGTGCCTCCAGCGCCTGTTGCCACTCTCGGCGCTCGACCAGGGCGAGAAAACCAACCTTCCCAAAGTTGATGCCAAGCAGCGGAACATCCGGGTAATAGTTGGCGGCGCGCATCATGAGGCCATCACCGCCGAGTACCACGATCGCGTCGGCTGAGCGGCCAGCGTCGACGGCCAGCTCCTCCTCGGACACGACGCGGCAGCCGCGGTCGATCAGCCAAGCGTCGATCTCCCGGGATAGTTCTTCCGCTTCCGACTTGCTCCGAGCGGCGACAAGCCCGATCGTGGCTGTCACGATCGAGAGCGCCTTATTCGAATAAAGCATGAGGCCATGGGACAAGTCTCGGTCCTGCGGAACCGGCTCGACCGCTCGTATGGGCCAGCCCCGTTCAAGCCGGTCATGTGCACTGGTAAGTTGCCCATCAGGCCCCTTCCGCCCACGGGGGGGTCAGGTACGTTTCGTGGTCCTCATCGGCCCGGAAGCGATACAGAACGGCTGGCCGATGACTGCGGTCGCGGCGCTTCTCCGAGGTCGGGGCAAGGATACCGGAGGCGATCACCCGGCGGCGAAAGTTCCGCTTGTCCAGGCGGCGGGAGAGGATCGTCTCGTAAGCGCCCTGCAGTTCACTCAACGTGAACGTCTGTGGCAGCAGGTGAAACGCCACGTTGGTATAGCCCAGCTTCGCCCGGAGACGGACCAGAGCATAGTCAATCACCATCTGGTCCGCGTGAGAGAGCGGCGGCAGCGTGGTGACGTCATGCCATGCGCCAGCCTGGGGCGGCGGCGGAGCCGCCCCAGAGCAAACCAGAGCCATGTAGCCGACAATGATCGTCCAGTCGGGCGTCTCGCGGACACTGAGTGTGTAGAGCTGCTCTAGATACTGCTCCTGGAGTCCGGTACCTTCGCGGACGATCCGCCGCGCCGACGCGTCGAGCGTGTCCAGCGGAGATGGATCGCCGCGGGGAAGCCCCCACCCCACGTCGCGTCGACCCAAGGCAACGAGCAGCGCGCCGTCTGCCACGGTGAAGAGAATCGCTCGGATGTCAATGGCTGGACGCGGGGTCTCGGTCGGCACCGCGTCCAGCCTCGCATCATCACGCCCGGACACAGCAGGCGCGACAGCCGGCGGTCCGCTCCAAGGATCGCGAGCCACGCCCTCATCGACCATCGGCATTGCTCCTCCGCCGGCACTGATGGCATTCCGAGTGTACGGGAGCCGGTAGCGAGCAGCAAACATTTCTGCGTCCACAGTATTCCCTTTCGCAGGCATTGCGAAGCCATTGAACCGTTGCTAGGATCCTCCGGCTTACCGCCGGAAGCGACATTCGGAGTCGCTGGCTTGGCCAACTGGGGCCGGGGCCCGGGGCGGTCGTGCGAGGGGGGAACGGATGCGCCGGGGAATTGTCGTCGGGCGTCTGGTTGGGACACTCCTGCTGGCGTCACCTTCGCGGACTTCCGGTCCGCCGTAGGGCTCGCGGCTGAGCGGGGTCAACTCTTCATCGACGACCACGAGTGGTCCCTAGAGGAATCCCCGCTCCACCCCCTAGCCGACTGCAGCTTCAGGAACCGCGCGGTCCAGATGGGTGGCGTGTCTGAACTGCTGATCTGGGCTGACGATCATCCCCAGCGCTGGCACATGGCGTGCAACACCTTCAACGTAGTTTCGCCTACGGAGGAGGAACGCTAATGTCCACGCAACGGACCGAAGGAGAGGGCAAGGAGCCCACCCATACCCACCCGGCCACCGCTCACAGCCACGACCACTACCACGTCTCTCACCATCACAAGGGTGGGCTGGGCGACGACTTTGAGCACCGGACCTCCTGGCACACCCACGAACACAACCACTCCCCCATGACGCACAGCCACGACTACAGTCGGGAAGACGAAGAGGGCGACCACGCGAAGGAGGCGCACATCCACGACCACGCGGCCCCGGCCGAATCTCCTGCCTAAGCCCCATCCAGAGCCAGTGCAGGACAGGACGAGGCCCCGGCGCAGCTCTGTCGTGGTTCGGGCGCCCGGACCGGCTGTCCGAATCACGATCACCGCACCAGGCTCGCCGGCACTCTGTGAGTGGTGCAGGCTGGAGCTGCGTGACGCAACCTCCCCGAGCGGTTTAGTCCGTGGGACTGTCCACAGCCGCCAGCGATGGCGCCGCACTGGCATTTAGCCGCGCATCCCCGCCACCCCGGGGCAGGGGAACGACGCCGAGCGCTGGCAACTGTCCCGTAGTACCGGAGTACCAGTAGCCACTTCCATAGGGGATGCGAACGCGCCGCTGGAGATCTCCCCAGCGGCGCTCGCTTGCGATGGCTGGTGGGCTAGGCGACCCGGGCCTCATCCTCGCTGGTCCAGGCGAGGATAAGGGTGGGTACGTGTGGTTTAGCTGTTCTCGGCCACATGGTGCAACAGCCCGTTAGTCGAACGCAGTGCAACTTAGGGTAATGGCGGAGGCGGAAGCGCGCTGCTCGTCGGGACAGCAGGCGCGGTCGCCGTCGGCATCGGGACCACGGTCGGCGGGGTCACC
>JALYMD010000071.1 GCA_030773875.1 Chloroflexota bacterium
AATTCGATATCTCGGACCTGGCCCTCCTCAGTCCGTTCATCGACACGTTCGATATGGTCGCGGGTTTCCGCAAGGAGCGCCACGACCCCTTCCACCGCCGCGTCAATGCGGAAATCTTCAACGTCGCCGTACGAATCCTCTTCGGCGTCCATCTCCGAGATATCGACTGCGCCTTCAAGGTCTTTCGGGGCGACCTGATCCGCTCCATGGACCTCTCCGCGCCCGGGGCACTTATCAACACGGAGATTCAGGCGAAAGCCCGGCGGCAAGGGGCCACGTTGCAGCAGGTTGGTGTACACCACTATCCGCGGGTAGCCGGCACGGCGACCGGTGGAAGTTGGCGGGTCATCATCCGCGCCATGTGGGAAACGATCGTCCTTTGGTGGCGCATGCACAGCTACCATCCACCCGCGTCCGCGCCCCGCCCCCGGTCCCGCTACCTCCTCGGCGACGCCGCTGTTGGCCTTGGCTCCTTGCTGGGGTCTTTCGCGACAACGACACTGATTCGGCGGGCCAGGCGCCGTCGCTAGCGGGCTACTCCGGCCACATTCAGCCGTTGGCCGAGTTCTTCTTGACTCATCCCCATAAACAGGAGCCGCTTCCGGCGCCCCGTCTCCCCACTCAGGATTTTGACCCGCGATCGTGGCACCACGAGCGCCCTAGCCAGAAACCGAACCAAAGCGTCGTTGGCTGCACCGTCCACCGGGGGCGCTGCCACTCGGACGCGAACCACCTCACGCTCCAAACCGACAAACTCGGTGGAGCCGGCCCGGGGCACGGCCATGAGCGACAGCACGGCACCTTCCTTGTGGGACGCCAAGACCGTCATCAGACCCGTCCGCACGACCCCATCTTCCGGCACCGGCGTCTCCGTATCCCTATGGCTGGCGGTATGGGCAGGATCGTCTCCCGGACGGTTAGGCCGCGCGCTGGCGCCGTGTTCGCAACCGGAGGTCACGCGCGACCTCGCTCATCGTTCCAGCAGGCACAATGGGGCGGCTTAGGGCAAGGCTCACGTCGTCGAGCCGGAAGTCATCCAACAGCGTCTGTGTCCGGTGGGACAGCATCCGGTCAGAGATGTAGAGAGGCCCCCGTGCTGGGCGGCGCTCCAGTTCCATGAGCAGATCTTGTCCGGTAAGCAAACCAGAGACATTGATCTCCGACCCGAGGTAGTGATTCTCCACCGCAACGACCTCGAGCGCTGCCCCGGTCTGGGCGTTAAACCGATCCACTGCCGCACGCATGGTTGGGCCAATCAACGTACCACAGGCGATCGTGCCTACCGCTCCGTCCAGCACCCCGGCCCGGGAGCGGCGGAGGTAAGCGTCCAGGTTCTCCAGAAAGTGGCGGGTGATTCCGATACCGTCCTCGATCTGCGGGAACCCGTCGTACACCTCCGCGGGAGGCACCGGCCGCCCGGTCATCAGATAGAACTCGTCACCAAGGTGAAAGAAGGTGCTGTCGCGCTCCCGCCGGAACCGCTCCTGCCACCGCTCCGCCTGCTCGATCACCGCCTCCGCCTCAGCGAGCTCATACCGCCGGACGTCGATCTGCTTGCCCGGCAGGACTCGCATGCACGTCCGCGAGAGCCGGAGTTGCTTGCTCTGGCGCTCCAGTCCATGCCGCGTCAAACCGACCGGCACCCCCGCGATGGAGAGAAGCCGGTCTCCGAAGCTCGCCAGGTCCTCTAGGCTCCGATCCAACTCCTCGCCGTCGTTGACCCCTGGGCAGAGCACCAGCTGGGCGTGGAAGTCGATCCCAGCCCGTTCCAGGCGGGCCAGATCCTCCATGATCCGCCCCCCCTTCGGGTTGCCGACCAGCGCCACCCGCAGGTCCGGATTGGTGCTGTGGACGGAGACGTGCATCGGGCTGATGTGCTGCTCCTCGATCCGCCGCCAGTCCTCCTCCGTGAGGTTGGTGAGCGTCACAAAGCTGCCGTAGAGCATCGAGTAGCGGTAGTCGTCGTCCATCACGTAGAGGGAGCGGCGCATCCCCTTCGGGATCTGCTTGATAAAGCAGAACGGGCAGGCGTTCTCGCAGATCCGCACCCCATCGAAGGTGGGATCGGCGAACGTGATGCCCCAGAACTCGTCGCCCTCTAGCTCCAGTTCGTACCGGGTCGCCACCCCGTCTCGTGCCACCTCGACGACCGCTTCCTCGGCAAGGGCGTGGAAGTGGAAGTCGAGGGCATCCTCCAGCGGCCGGCCGTTGACCGACAGGATGCGGTCCCCAACCTCAATCCCAATCTCGTCGGCGAAGGAGCCGGGCGCGATGACCTCGACCAGTCCCGGCGCCTCCGGGGCAAGGTCGACACGGCGATGGCTGAGCGGGCTGACAACGGGCATGTTTATCACTTCCGAGCGAAGAATGCGGACAGCGGAACCTCACGAGGGCGAACCATCAATAGGCGGTAACCGATCGCCCCTCAACAAGACGCCGCCGGCCCAGGCAGGCACAGCGGCATCCTCAATGCATCAAGTTTAGCACGCTCCAGGGGACCTGCCCGGGACTCAGATCCCAAGAAGCCAGGAGCCGTCCGACGACTGGGCCAGTTCGATCCGAGAGGGGCGTGTCGACGCCTGGACCGCGACCCCGGAACGACGCTCGTGTTGCTTATCTCCGTCGCAGCGGTGTGAAGGAGGAAGCCGCGCGCCCGTTCATCGAAACTTTTCCGCGCCGCACCGTGCGTACCCTGCGCCGTCCCTGCTGACGCCCGCAGCCACTCCATCCACCCTCGTGGGCACCTCTAAACGCCTTAGCCCACCCCGACCGCGCCTCAACCGGACGGGCATGCGTCACCAGTGAGGGAGGCCGGGACCGGCTGGGCCTCTCCACCGTCTACGACCATCAAATACGACCTTTGGCTGATGTGCTCCTCCCCGTGATGACCGACGATGGCGCTATGTCACTGCGGCCGGACCTCGGCCGCGGCCGGTCGTGCACCTGAGGAGGAGCGGAGTGGACGAGCAAAGCTTCGACACCTTCGCGAAGGCCGTGGCGGGCGGCACCTCTCGCCGTGGGGCGTTGAAGACCCTGGTCGCTGGGATTGTTGCCGGCCTCGGTGGCATGGCCGTGCGGGGGACGGCGGCGAAGGAGAAGGCGGCGCAGGGCTCCGACTCCTGCCCGCCGGAAACCCCCCGCCTCTGCCCCACGACCTGCGGCCTCACCTGCGCGGGGTGCTGCGAGGACAACGACTGTCCGGATGGGGAGGCCTGCCACAACGGTTCCTGTGGCACGTGTGACGCCACGGGCGAGCCCTGCACCCCAGGCAGCTGCTGCTCGGGGAACGGCTGTGTGGAGGTGGCGAAGGGTGAGTACGGCTGCGTCGCGTGCCATTGCAGCATCCAGGGCGCTGACTGCACCACCTTAAATGGGTATGACGGCACCTGCGATAGGTGCTTCTGTCAGAGCGACCTAGGGTAGCCCTAGCGAGCCCAGTAGCCAGCGACGGGTGGGGACAAGCATCCCACCCGTCCTTCCATCCCCAGTAGCTGGATTAACCTGCGCGCTTCGGTGTTCTGGTCCTACAGCTCAACGCATGGATGTTGGACTGACCGCAGTGGCCGGTGCGGGAGTTCCCTCTGTCCCGCGTGGTCTCCTGCCTCGGGGCGGCGGGTCACGGGGAGTCTCTCGAAAGCGATGCCAGTTGGGCAACCGGGTTCCACGGCAACGGAGAGTTCGAACCTAAGGCGGCCGGGCCGTTCCCTGATCACCTGCTCAACTCTGCGCCGCCTCCTTGTGCTGCTCGCCTCACCGGATCTTTAAGTAGCCCGTCGACCACGATTAAGCCGGGCAATGGGGCTCCCGATTAAGTCGTTGTACCGTTTTCAGCGTACCCAACCTTCCCTAAAGTGGCGTTATAGCCGGTGCCTATAACGCCCCCGAGGAAGGCCACGAGTTTATGTTGACCCGACCCCCGCCACATGCTGGTTCTGCTGCTCGCCCTACGTGCCCTCGCGCTCGTCACGCGGCCAGGCGCTGCATCGGAAGAAGGGTTCCAGATGAGACCGAGGGTGCCTACTTGGAGTTCTCCTCGGTGGATACGGCCACCGGATATGTCACGGGCGTCGAGGTCTAGGCTGCAGGTGACCAGGACTACCACGCGTTCGGCAACACCCGTCAGCCCGAGCACATCTCCAAGATCGATTTGACCATCACCCAGTACGACCCTAACTACGGCGACGACGGCGTCAGGAAACTGGACGCTTGGGCTGGCGGCGGGGACGGTGGTTCGGGGTGCAACTACCGAGCATAACGGGCATCTTCCCGGACAAGGACGCCACCGAGGGGCTGCCCGAGGAGTCCTTCATAGTAGCTATATCGCTCCCAGACGCGGCTTGGCTGAAGTGGACGCTTTCCCTGGTTGACATTGGGCCCGACGGAGAGCCAATCCTCCTCGACGTGACGATCGACCTGGCCTGGACCCCTACGGGCGATGTCTACCCCGTCCCGTACAACTCGCTCGCCCACCTCCCGCCTGCCTTCGTCGCGAGCGCCCACGTAAACGCTCGACAGGTTGACGCCTCGACATCCGGCACGATCTCCTTCCTTGGCACCATCCCCCAGCTAACGAGTCCTTACGCCGCGATGTTCGATGCCCAGCAGATCAACATCTAGGAACCAGGCAGCACCGGATCGGCAGATCGAACGTCAGGAGGAACAACCAATGTCTCACGTAGATGAGTCACGGCCCGGGTTCCGGGCGAATCGCCGAGTGATCGTTGGCTCAGGACTCGGCCTCGCCGGAGCCGCGGGTTTGGCGACCGGCTCCGGGTCAGTCGGCGTCGCCCGCGCCGCCGCTCAGGACGCCACGCCGGGCGCGGGGGCAACGCCGGGCACCCTTCGGGTCATCGGCAACGGGTCCATCCAATTGGCGCCAGATGCCGCCTCTGTTGCTGTCGGCGTCGACGTGACCACCGCGAACCTCTCAGAGGCCCTGGCCGAGGCATCTACGGCGA